>NZ_JAQFCE010000005.1:0-147873 GCF_027690675.1 Bariatricus sp. TF06-38A | reverse complement strand
ATGAAACATAGAAGTTTGTAACTTTTTATAAGTTTTCAGTAACGGTATGAGGAATGAAAATATGAGTAATACAGCGACGATTTCGCAGGGACAGGAGATTTTAGCACTCCAGGATGAACTGACCGGTGCGCTGATCGGTCTTGCCAGATCCTGTGGTAACAATCCAAAGACAGAAAACACAGATGAGATTATCATCGAAGGTCTTGTGCATACGATTACGAACAGCAACACCGGGGCAGCAGCTTTAAAAGCGATGATCGAAAAAGTAAGAGAAGAAAAAAATACCGTCGCACCGGATTGCGCAGTCTGTGTAGCACCGTGTGGCAATACCTCCGAATATGATGTGAGCAATATCTGGAAACACGAAACAGATGTGCGCGGCGTGGAGACTGCAATCCTTTTCGGAATCCGGGAGATGGCAGCCATTATTTACCCGGCGGTCGTTATGGGGAAAATGGATGCAGAAGTGAACGAATTTTTCTACAAGGCACTCTGCATGATCAGTTATGGAATGAGTAAAGAGGATCTGTTACCGGTTGTGCAGGAACTGGGTGAGATGAACCAGAAGTGCAGAGAGCTTCTGGGACAGGTGTAGCAAGAGAAAAGTCTAAAAAATGAGATTTCTTGACAGAGAACAGGGGATTTGGTATTGTTTAAAAGATGGAAAAATCTGACAGACGAGAAATAAACCGATAGAAAAGAAATGAAATAATAGGAAGCGGGTTGCGTCTGGCAATCCGCTTCTTTTAAAATTGGAAGTTGGACAGTGGCGTAGCGAGTGTAACGTAGCTATGCTTTTAGATTTTAACGAAAAGGAAAAGAGGGCAAAAATGGAACTGAGTATACTTCTGATGGAACAGATTGCAAAATTGTTTATTATGATCTTTATGGGATATGCGGTAGTCAAAATGGGATTGTTGAAAGATGAAGACAGTAAAGTACTGTCAACATTGGTGCTCTATTTGATTGTACCATGTGTGATTCTGAATGCATTTCAGGTAGACTATACGCCGGAAAAAGTAAGTGGACTGGAGCTGGCTTGCATTGCATCGTTATTGCTTCTTTTTATATTACTTCCAATCGTCAACCTGATTGGAAAGGTTCTTCATCTGAATGAAGTGGAAACGATGTCCATTTACTATTCCAATTCTGGAAATCTGATCGTACCACTTGTTGCATTTATGCTTGGAGATAAATGGGTATTTTATGCGTGTGTATTTATGGGACTTCAGACTATCTTTTTCTGGACACACTGTAAAAAAGTACTTAGTCATGAAAAAGGATTTAATCTGAAGAAAATATTCTTTAATATCAATATCATTACGATTATCATTGCGATTACTTTGTTTTTTGCAAAAATACGTCTGCCGGAAATCATTACAGGAACACTTAGTTCAGTCGGAGCAATGATTGGACCGGCAAGTATGTTTGTAATTGGGATGCTGATCGGTGGAATGGATTTAAAGAAAGTATTGACGAATAAGAAAGCATATTTCATTTCGTTTATGCGACTGATCGTGATTCCGCTTATTGCGTTGCTTATCCTGAAGGTAAGTGGTCTTGTGGGATGGAATAAAGAAGGAGAAGAAATCCTTTTGATCGTATTTATGGCGGTAATTTCGCCGGTTGCTTCAACTGTTACACAGATGTGCCAGGTATATGACAATGATTCCAGATATGCCAGTACGATCAGTGTGCTGACTACACTTGGAGCGATTGTGACGATGCCTTTGATGGTACTGGTGTTCCAGATGGTGATGTAAAGGAATTAAGCATAAATATATAGTAGTAGAGATGAGAAAGAATGTTCCTGGGGATGGGGATGTTCTTTTTTTATACCTAAAAATAGTTGGTTTTAGGAAAGAATTATATGGATATAAATAAAAACTAAGGAAAATGTTACATAGATAATTTAAAAGGAAAAGTGATAAAAAAGAATGAAATTGTTAAAAACATACAAAAAATACAGTGTTAAATTGCTAAATATGACAAAAATAAATAATGGTATTTACATTTTAAAAACCAGGTTGTATATTATAGGAAAAGGAACTGGTCATGACGACATGACATCATAACAAAGGAGGAAGAAAAATGAAAAAAAGAGTAGTACAGGCATTGGGATGTATACTTGCAATGACGATGGTAGTAGGAAGTCTGACAGCATGCGGAGGAAAATCTGAGAAAAAAGCAGAAAAAAAAGCAGGAAGCGATGTAAAGGTCGCAATTATATGTTCAGCTGCTGGACAGAATGATAATGGATATAATCAATCCGCAGTAGAAGGCGCAAAAAAAGCTGCTGACGAATTTGGTATTGAATATAAGGTTGTTGAGCCGACAACAGGTGTACCACAGGCACTGGAATCATTAGCTGATGATGGATACAATGTAATTTTCAATCTGGAATATGACTTTGAAGCTTTGATCCAGGGAACCGGTGGAGCGCAACCAATTGCAGAAATGTATCCAGATACAACATTTGTATGTGTAAATGATAATCCGAATCAGGATGAAGACGGAAATACAATTCATGATAATGTAATCAGTGTTCTGTTTGACGTACATCAGGCATCTTTCGTAGCAGGTGCACTTACTACATTGGTAAATGAAAATGCAGAAACTTTATTTGGTACAGATGGTTATAATTTCACACCTGCAGATAATGGCGGACGATCCGTAGGATTTATCGGAGGAACTAATTCAAATGGTATCACGGTATTCTCTTATGGATATATCGAAGGTATCAACTATGAAGCTGAAAAGCTGGGTGTAAATTATGATTACTATGCAAAATATGATGCAGGATTTGCTGATTCTGCAACAGGAAGTACAGTAGCAGGAACATATTATAATCAGGGAGCAAATATTGTATTCTCAGTAGCTGGTTCTGTAGGTGATGGTGTTGCATCAAAGGCAAAAGAAGAAGGAAAGCTTGCAATTCAGGTAGATGCTAACAAAGATGATCAGCAGCCAGGATATGTTCTGACAAGTGTTATTAAAAATACAGAAGTACCTGTATATGACATTGTAAAAGAAGCAGTAAATGGAAAGATTGATAAGATGGATCGTGCACAGACATATTCATTAGCATCAGGCGCAGCTTCTATTACAGATCTTTCAGAAATCAGCAAACATATACAGGATAGCGGAAAAGACAAATGGGAAGAAATCAAAACTGAAATCAAAGATGTAGAAGACAAGATTTCAGATGGAACAATTGTAGTAACGGATGCGCAGAGTGGAGAAGAATTCGATGCTTCTAAATGCCCGAATGTTACAGTAAAATAGTTGTTTTGACAGAAAGGAAGCAGCAATATGAACAGCATGATACAGACGGTTGATCTGACCAAAAAGTTTAACGATTTTGTCGCAAATGATCATATTAATCTGGATGTAAAAGAACAGGAGATTAAATGTATTGTAGGTGAAAACGGTGCAGGAAAATCTACAATGATGAATATGCTCTACGGATTGCTGCAGCCAACAAGCGGAAAAATCCTGATCCGGGGGAAAGAAGTTACACTGAACAGCCCGGTTGATGCGATTGCAAACGGGATAGGGATGGTGCACCAGCATTTTAAGCTGGTGCCGTCTCTTACCGTATATGAAAATATACTGTTGGGTGCGGAAATTACACAGAAAAAAGGCGGAATGAAAACTCCGTTTATCGATCAGAAAGAGGAAATTAAAAGAGTTGAGAAACTGATTCAGGAAAATCATCTGGAATTAAATGCAACAGATAAGATTGAAGATATATCTGTCGGTGGACGTCAGAGAGTAGAAATTCTGAAGATGTTATACAGAAATGTAGACATATTGATTCTGGATGAGCCGACAGCCGTACTTACACCACAGGAAGTTGATGAATTGATTGCAACGCTCAAAAATCTAAAAGAGCAAGGAAAAACAATCATTGTTATTACACACAAATTAAGGGAAGTAATGGAACTGGCAGACAGTATTACTGTAATAAAACAGGGAAAAGTTGTTGGAAATGTATTAAAGAAGGACACAAGTGAACGAGAACTGGCACAGATGATGGTCGGAAGAGATGTTGTTCTTACTGTAAATAATGCACGAAAACAACAAGTTGAATCAGAGATTATGTACAAAGCAGAAAATCTTACGACGGTGAATGACTATGGAAAAGAAGTTGTATCAGATATGTCATTTGAAGTGCATAAAGGTGAGATCCTTGGAATAGCCGGTGTTGAAGGAAACGGACAGTCAGAGCTTGTAAAGCTTATGACTGGTTTGATGGAATCGACGAGAGGAACAGTATTTTTTGACGGTAAAGATATTACAAACTGGTGGCCGGAAAAATTAAGAAAAGCAGGAATTGGAATTATTCCTGAGGACAGATATGCACAGGGATTGTGCCGGGAAATGACGGTTTCCGATAACTGTATAGCAGGATATCACGGAGAAAAAGATGTTTGTAAACGCGGACTTTTTAATAAGAAAATAATCAATGCCAAAAGAGATAAATATATTAAAGAATTTGATATCCGTCTTGGTGATGTGAATGGCAATATAGGCAATTTGTCAGGAGGAAATGCACAGAAAGTTATCATTGCAAGAGAGCTTTCTGCAAATCCCAAACTTCTGATTGCCTGCCAGCCAACGCGAGGCGTTGATATCGGATCTATTGAATTCATACATAAACAGATTCTGAAATTCAGGGATGCAGGAAATACTGTTATCCTGATTTCAAGTGAGCTTTCAGAAATTATGAGTTTATCTGATCGGGTAATTGTTATGTATAAAGGTAAGATTTCAGGTGAAGTATCACCGAAAGAAGTGTCTATGGCTGCCATGGGACTTTTGATGGCTGGAATTGGAAAGGAGGAACAGGATCATGAAAAAGAAAGATAGTATTATAAAAGGAATCGTCAATTCTGTACTTCCGGTAATTCTTGCATTTGCATTTGGAGCAATTATTATTGCGGCGATCGGGGAAAGTCCGCTGGAAACATACGGGGTACTGATCAGAAAATCACTTTTAACAGAGAAAGGATTTATGAATACATTGCATTATGCATCACCTCTCATTCTGACAGGGCTTGCAATTGCAATTACATTCAAAGCAAATCTGTATAACATGGGTGTGGAAGGCCAGATGCTTTTAGGAGGATTCTTTGCAGGAATCACTGGAGCATATCTTAATATTTCCAATCCATTTATAAGCAAACTGATCTGCTTTTTAGTTGCAATTGTCTGTGGAATGTTATTTGCGCTGATTCCGGCAATTTTAAAAGCGAAATGTAATGTAAATGAGATGGTTGTGACTTTGATGTTAAACTATGCAGTTTCAAAGACTCTGGAATTTTTAACAACTGGTGTATTCAAAGATAAGAGTGCAGGTTATGTGGCTACACCTACGATTAAAGAGAATGTGATGTTCAAAAGATTTGGAGCATCAAGAATGACCATGTTTTTTGTGATTGCAATGATTATTCTGGTAATTATGTATTTTGTTATGAAGAAATCAAAACTGGGATATGAAATTACAGCTATTGGAAAAAATCCGGAATTTGCAGAAGCAACAGGTATGAATGTCGGAAAGAAAATCATTATTATGATGTTGATAAGTGGTGCACTTTCCGGTGTGGCTGGAGCAGGATGGATGTTAAGTGATCAGTTTAAATATACACTGACATTTTCTGCAAACCCTGGTCTTGGATGGGATGGTATGCTGATTGCTCTGCTCGGTGGACATTCGCCAATTGGAATTTTGATCGCGGCAATCTTTTATGCTGCATTAAAAACCGGTAGTGACAGCATCAATATGTATACTGCAGTTCCGAAAGAAATCGTTGCAATTATTCAGGGAATGATCATTCTGTTCCTGGCAGTTAAGTTTATTGGTGATAAAACAAGCGTATTTAGTCGTTTTAAAAAGGCGAAAAAGGAGGATGCATAATGGAATTATTAAATAGTATTTTGTATGACACAGTATACCATAGTGCTCCTATTATTCTATGCGTGATCGGTGGAATATTTGCATATAAAGCAAATGTATTGAATATCGCACTGGAAGGAATGATGCTGAATGGAGCATTTATTTCAGTGTTAGTCGAGTATCTGACAGGAAGTGTGGCTCTGGCAGTGATTGCCGCAATCGTAACGACTTTATTGTGGGGACTTGTATTTTCATTTTTAGGAATTACTTGTAATGGTAATGTTATTGTTATCGGTCTTGGAATTAACTTGATTGTTCCAGCGATTGCAAAATTTGTACTGAAAGTTATGGAGCTTGCTAATATCAGTCTTCAAGATGTAGGAGTTGCAGATTTTAAGATCAATATACCGAGCATCAAGAGTATTCCGCTGATTGGTGGAATCGTAAGTGGTCATCCGGTTATTACATATCTGGCATTTATTGGAATTGCGGCAGCAGCTATTCTGATGTACAAAACAAAATTTGGAATCTATGTCAGAGTTGTTGGTGAAAATGAAGATTCAGCGATCAGTCTTGGACTGAAAACACAGAAATACAAATATATTGCTGTTCTGATTGGAGCATTTTGCTGTGCATTAGCCGGAATCAATTTATCAATGGAGAGAATGGCAATGTTTACAAGTGATATGACAGCAGGACGAGGCTTTATTGCAATTGCAGCAATTTATTGTGGACAGGGGAAACCGGTACAGTCTTCACTCTATGCAATCTTATTCGGTGTTGCAAGATCACTTGCAGTCAATTTAAGTGTATATGCAGGACCGGCAGCAGGAATGTTCGATACAATTCCATATATCATCATGGTAGCGGTGCTTGCAGTTGTTTCATTTATGAAATTTAAGGATGTTAAGGTAAGAGGATACAAGTTCGACTAAGGGGGAGGAAAATGGCAAAGACAGCATTGATTATTGTGGACATGGTTCGCGATTTTACGGATCCGGAAGGTCTGGTATTTTATCCTGAGAATCAAAAGATTCTTCCACGGATTAAAAAGGTTCTGGATGAAAGCCGGAAACATGAACTGCTGATTGTTTTTTTACAGCACTGTAACAGAAAAGATAAAGTAGATAAAAAAGCACAGTCCATGAGACCAAATTGTATAGAAGGGACTTTTGGAATTGAAATTGATCCAATGTTGGAAGTTGATGAAAAGAAAGATTATGTCATCCGAAAGAGAAGGTACAGTGGATTCTTCGGCACAGACCTGGATCTGGTATTGCGGGAAAATGAAGTGGAAAATGTAGTCGTTGTTGGAACGAAAACAAACTGCTGCATTCGGGCAACGGTGACAGATGCATTTTATCTGAATTACAACCCATATGTTATCCGGGAATGTGTGGCAACGAATTCAGAAACAGTTAATGAAGTTCATCTGACAGATATTGATAAGTATCTGGGAAAAGTCATCGATATGAATACATTCAGCAAGATGCTGGAAGAGGGACAGTTGTAGGAGGCACGGATAATGAAAGTAGATGTTCTGACAAGCGGCTATGTAAGTATGGATCACATTATAAAAATAGCAACACCTGCCAAAGTGGGATTTACATCACTGGTTACAAATAAATCCAATTCAAAAATTTTTTACGGAGGCTGTTCTGTAAATATTGCCTATGCACTTTGCCGGCTTGGAATGAAGGCAATGCCAGTTTTAAGAGTAGGCGGAGATTATGAAAGTAATGGTTTTAAAAAGTTTCTGGAAGAAGGAAATGTACCACAGGATGGGATTACACAAATAGCAGAGGAAGCAACCAGTGTATGTTATTTGTTACAGGATAATAATAACGATCATATTACCATATTTTATCCTGGAGCAATGGATGGAAGATATGCACAGAAAATGAAAGACAGCTTGTTTGAAACGGCAAAGCTGGGAGTGATAACCGTTGCATCAAGACCAGACAATGAAGAGTTTTTTGCAAAATGTAAAAAGCATCATGTACCGGTAGTTTTTGGAATGAAAGATGATTTTGATGCATTTCCAGAACCATTTTTGAAACAGTTGTTAACAGAAAGCAAAATCATTTTCACAAATGAAGTAGAATGTGAAATTATTGAAAAGCTTTTCGGACTAAATACGATTACAGAGCTGTTTAAAATTGGAAAAGCAGATATTATTGTGACAACTCTGGGAAAAGACGGAAGCATTTGTTATGTGCGGGAAGACGGAAAAATACGGAAAGAAGAGATTGGAATTTGTCAAGTGGAACAGGTAGTAGATGCAACTGGATCGGGAGATGCTTACATGGCAGGATTTGTTTATGGATATTTACATGGATATTCTCCGGCAGACTGCTGTAGGCTTGGAAGTGTATTATCTTACTTTGTTTTACAGGCAGAAGGGTGCTGTACAAATGCGCCAACAGAACAGGAATTATTACAGAAATTTGAAACATTACGCTGAAAGGGGAAATGCAGATGAGTACATTATATATGGGAGCAAGCGAAGAAACGGTTGCGAAATATGTACTTTTTTCGGGAGATCCATGGAGAGTAGAAGTTGTAAAAAAGTATTTGGATAACCCCAAAAAAGTTGCATTCATGAGAGAGTTCAATACATATACAGGAACCTATAAAGGAGTAGAGATTACAGTAACGTCGACGGGAATCGGGGCACCGTCCGCAGCGATTGCGATGGAAGAGATGTATGAGTCTGGAATGCAGGTCGCTGTAAGAATGGGGACAGTAATGTCTATGCAGGATGATATGCTGGGACATTTTATGATTCCGATTGCCGCAATGAGGCGAGAAGGAACCAGTCAGAGTTATGTAGATTTGAGTTATCCTGCAGTCGCAGATGTTGAGCTTGTTAATGTGATGAATGAAACAGTTCAGCAGATGGGAAAACGTTATCTGAATGGATTGAACTGTACGATGGATGGTTTCTACAGTTGCATGCATGATTCCAAGTTTTCTCTGGAATGTGGACGGGATATGTCAAAGACATTTGAAGAGGTTAAGAAACTTGGAGTAACAGGAATTGACATGGAATCCTCCTGTATTTTGACGCTGGGACGTTTGATGGGAGTTAAGACCTGTATTTTAACAGTTGTTACAGTGCTTGAAAATTTGAAGGAAACTTTAAAAGGACAGGATCGGGTGGATGCAGAGGATCTGCTTTGCAGAACAGCATTGGAAGGAATTTATAATTATCATATAAAAAGAGAGGATGGTAAAAATGAGTAAAGAAATACTTACCTTAAATTCACAGACAGTAATCGGAATGGTGCATTGTCTTCCTCTTCCGACGACAGCAGGATTTGATGGAGATTATCAGCGAATTATTGATCGTGCAGTTCAGGATGCAGTTACGCTTGAAAAAGCAGGGGTAGATGCTGTTATTGTAGAAAATATGGGGGATACACCTTTTTCCGCTTTTTTAAATAAAGCACAGGTAGCGGCACTTACAGCTGCAGCATATGCTGTGAAACAGGCAGTTCAGATTCCAGTAGGACTTGACGCAGCGTTTAATGACTGTGAAGCAGATATTGCGATTGCTGCAATGGTAGGAGCATCCTTTATCAGAGTTCCAGTATTTGTGGATACAGTATTGTTTACAGATGGAATTATTCAGCCATGTGCAAAGAAATGTATGGAATATCGCAAGATGATGGGACAGGAAAATGTTAAAATTCTTGCCGATGTGCAGGTAAAACATGCGCATATGTTAAGAGAACATATTACGATTGAGCAGTCAGCAAAAGATGCTGCATCAAACGGAGCAGACGGAATTATTGTTACAGGTACACAGGTTGGAGAAGAGACACCACTGGATCTGATTAAGAGAGTGAAAAATGTTGTAAATCTTCCGGTGTTTGCAGGAAGTGGTGTAAATGCAGAAAATATTCATGATCAGCTTCAGACAGCAGATGGTGCGATTATCGGTTCCAGCTTGAAAGAGGGAGGAATTTTAACAAATCCAATCTCTTATGAACTGGTTAAGAAAGTATTAGACGGATTGAAATAGAGAAAGGCAGGAAGATAAAAATGATGCGACCAATGAAACTTGCAGGATCAGAATTGATGTTTGGAGAAGGAAGTCTTGCATATATTAAGACAATTAAAGCAAAAAAAGTCAGTATTGTTATTGGCGGACATAGCATGGAAAAGAGTGGAATGCTGGCAAAGGTAGAAGGATATTTTAAAGAAACCGGTGCTGAAACAATGGTTATCAGAGGCGTAGAACCAGATCCGTCTTTTGAAACTGTACTCAGAGGAAGAAATGAAATGCTGGAATTTGAACCAGATCTGATTGTCGGACTTGGCGGTGGATCAGCAATGGATGCTGCAAAAGCAATGTGGATCTTTTATGAACATCCGGAACTGACTCAGATGGAAGATATTCTTCCGCCGAATGAATTTCCGAAATTACGAGGTAAAGCAAGAATGTGTTGTATTCCTTCAACAAGTGGAACAGCAAGTGAAGTTTCACGTTCTATCGTAATTTCAGATAATGAAAAAGGATTAAAGCATGGTGTTGGAAATATGGAAATGATGCCGGATATCGCAATCTGTGATCCGGAAGTAACAATGTCTATGCCGGCTAAGATTACCGCAGAGACAGGAATGGATGCGCTTACCCATGCACTGGAAGCACTTGCTTCAAACCGTGCAAATTATCTGTCAGATATTCTTGCAAGCCAGGCAGCCCAGGATATTATGGAAACTTTACCGACTGCATATGAGAATGGCAATGATATAAAAGCAAGAGAGACTATGGTACAGGCATCTATGGTAGCTGGAATTGCATTTACCAATGTATCGCTTGGAATTGTACATTCTATGGCGCATACAATCGGTGGTATTTTCCATGTATCACATGGTCTGGCAGACGCCATTATTTTGCCGTACATCATCAGATATAATGAGCAGAATGAAACTGCGAAAGAAGTTTATGCAAAATTTGCAAAGAGAATCGGAGCAGAAAATCTTCATGAAGCAGTAGAAGCGTTAAATGAAAAGTTAAATATTCCAAAATGCTTTAAAGAGATCATTCCGGATGAAGAAAAATATATGGCAAAACTGGATGAGATGGCTCCGCTTGCAAAAGCTGATGGATGCACAAAAACAAATCCGGTTATTCCGGAAATTGACGAATTTAAAGAATTATTTATCAAGGTGTACAGAGGAGAATAAAAATGGAGATTATTTGTTATTTATCAAATGGATATCCTACAATTGAAGCAAGTTATAATATGGCAGTAGAATATGCAGATGCAGGATGCAGAATGATGGAAGTGGATTTTCCATCCAGAAATCCATACCTGGAGAGTGATTATATTGCAGGAAGAATGAAAAAAGCACTGGAGGCTTGCGATGATTATGAAAAATATATGGATTCAATTGTTGCCATTCAGAAGAGACTTCCAGATGTGAAGATTCTGGTTCTGGCATATGAAAATACAGTTGAAGAGATTGGTGTAGACAGATTTATTGAGTTCTGCCTGACAAATAATTTAAAAGATATTTTGCTTGTTGGCTTAAAAGATGATATTATTAAAAATAAGATAATTGCAGCGGGGCTTCAGGTATCTTGTTATGTACAGTTCCATTTACCGAAAGAAGAAGTGGAAATGGCAAAACAATCAAATGGATTTGTATATTTACAGGCGAAGCCGTATGATACACAGCAAAAAAATGAGGAATATCCTACATTAAAAGATTGTGTAGAGTATTTAAGAAGCTGTGGAATTGAAAGACCTATTTATTGTGGGGTAGGCGTTCATGCACCAGAAGATGTAAGACTAGTAAGAGAGGCAGGCGGGGATGCAGCGTTCGTTGGCAGTACAATTCTAAAACTTCATGAAAATATTCCTGCAATGAAAGAAAAGATCAGGGAATTTAAAGCTATGTGTTAACACTTGGAATATTCTGTGATCAAAAAAGGTGAGATGGGGTGAAGGAGATGTTCGACGAAAAGTTACCTAAATATTATCTTGTGAAGAAGGCAATCGTAGAGAATATTGATAATGAAGTTTACGATTCAAAGGAGCCGATTCCGAGCGAAAGAGAATTGATGGAGACTTATCAGGTCAGCAGAATTACGATCCGGAAAGCGATTGATGAATTGGTCACAGAAGGATATTTGTACAAAGTCCAGGGAAAAGGAACCTATGTAAAGACGGATGAAGGAAGTAACAATCTTTTTTCAATTACGAGTTGTACGGAAGATGTATTAAAGCTGGGACTGACACCAAGTAAAAAAGTTGTTGTTTCAGAGCTGGTTGATGCGAATGTAAAGAGAGCAAAAGCACTTGAGATTACAACCAGTGATAATGTTTATATGATAGGAAGAATCTTATATGCAGATAAAGAGCCGCTAAACTATACGCTGACTTTTCTGCCGGAAAAGATTTTTCCGAGTTTATCAAAGTATGATTTGAAAAAGGAATCCCTTTATCAGATCATAACAGAAGTTTATGGTGTTAAGATAACAAAGGCAAGAAGAACGATTGAGGCGATCGGGGCACAGGATGAAATTGCCGAGTATTTGGACATCGAGGAAGGAACACCGATTATTCTGTTTCGTTGTATTACATATGGCATTGTGAATGGAAGAGAAATTCCGATCGAGAATTTTAAATGCTATTATCGAACAGATAAATTTAAATTCTATATTGATCAGGTGAGATAAAAAATCAGGGAAATAGTAAAATTGAGCACATCGAGCTCTTCGAAAAGTCGTCAGCAGAAATGTTGGCGACTTTTCAATTTTTGGAAAAATGTTACAAATCTAATACAAAAAACAAAGAAAAAAGTGGCAAACAGGTGTGAATATAGATGGAAAAATGTTACAATACTAATAATGGAGGTGCAAAAGCATGCTGGAAAGAAAGATATACAGAAAATTAGATGAGTGGAAGCGGACATCAGAAAAAAAAGCACTGTGCATTATTGGAGCCAGACAGATAGGGAAAACTACCATTATAAGAGAATTTGCAAAGAAAAATTATGAGCATTATGTTGAAGTTAATTTTATCTTAGATAAAGAGGCGGGGAAAATATTTGATGGTAATTTGGATGCAGATACAATCATTACCAATTTGACTGCTTTTAAAATGCAGGAATTTGTACCTGGAAAAACCCTGATTTTTTTAGATGAGATCCAGGAATGCCCGAATGCCAGATGTGCAATTAAGTTTTTGGTTGAGGATGGAAGATTTGATTATATTGAATCAGGATCGCTTTTAGGAGTACGATACAAAGAAGTACCATCTTATGCAGTTGGCTATGAAGAAATCTGCTATATGTATCCGATGGATTTTGAGGAATATATAAGAGCAAATGGGGTTCAGGACTCTACAATTGAATTATTGAAAACATGTTATTCTGAACACAGTGAGGTCCCGGAAGTGGTTCATCAGACTATGTTGAAATTATTTTACACGTATATTGTTGTCGGAGGAATGCCTGCAGTTGTCCAGATTTATGTGAATACGCATGATATAGGAAAAGTCGTTGCACTTCAGAGAGAGATTTTAGAATTGTATCGTCTGGATATTGGAAAATATGCAGAAGGGTCAGACAAAATTAAAATCAGGGCAATTTTTGACAGTATTCCGGCACAGCTTAACAGCAAAAATCGGAGATTTATTTTAAATAAAATAGATGATAAAGGAAGGATGAACCGTTATGAAAATGCATTTTTATGGCTGAGTGATGCAGGAGTTGCACTTCCTTCTTACAATATTGAAGAACCTCAGCCGCCATTGCGTCTGAATGAAAAAAGAAATCTGTTTAAACTATTTATGGGAGATACAGGGCTTCTGTGTGCAGCATGTATGGAAAATATTCAATTTGCACTGTTGAATGGTAATATGGAAGTGAACATGGGAAGCATTTTGGAAAATGTATTTGCACAGATTATTAAAAGCAACGGTTTTAGTTTGAATTATTTTGAATCGAAAAAATATGGAGAATTAGATTTTGTGATTCAAAACGGAATGGAAGTAGATTTGCTGGAAATAAAATCCGGAAAAGATTACAAAAAACATTTTGCATTATCAAAAGTGTCGGCAGTAGAAAACTGGGAGTTTGGAAGAAAAATCATATTCTGTTCCGGAAATGTAGAGGAAGAAGAAGGAATGGAATATCTTCCGTGGTATCTGGCAATGTTTTACCAGGTGAATAAAGAACCAAAAGAATATAAATATGAAGTGGATTTGTCGGGATTGTTATAAAAAGAGAGTGCTCTTTGATGCAAAAAGAGTATTTTTTACATCTGCTTATTTTTCACTACTCATTTTCCACTTGACATTCCCCCACTTTCATCATACCATTTTGTAGAATGTTTATTGTTATGAAAAGTGGACTTACAGAAAAGGGGAAAATCACAGATGAAAAATTGGAATCAGGTTAAGCTGGTGCCGGAATTTAATGAACAGGGTGTAGCCTGTTATAAACTGGCCGGTGGGAACTATGTAAATGAATATTATGTTGTATCGGAAGAAGAGACAAGAAAGCTTCTGAATACACCGGAGATCGTCGGATATGAGGTATATGACTGCCTGATTCCTTCTACATCTCAGATGCTTTACTATTTTAAGGAACAGAAGAAAGTGACAACTGCAAATATTCTTTCTATCTTGAGAGGAGCGTTGAACTATCCGTTGGAGGAAAGCTGCTACAGAGAGCACATCCGTGTACACGATATCAGTTTCTTATCCAGTGAACGTGTATTTGCGGATGAAGAGATTGCAGGGCTTGAAATCAAATATAGTAAGCTTACCATGGTTCCGGACAGCACACTGATGATCGGAGATATCATTGCAAGTGGGGAGACTCTGATCCACTGCCTGCGCTATGTGACAGATTTTTACAGGAAGAACGGAGCAAAGCTTCGCAATATTATCATTTTCACAATTGGTGGGACAAAGGGAATTGAGATTCTTGAGAATCTTACCAGAGAGATCCGTGAGTTCTGGCCGGAATTTGAAGGGTTCATTACCGTGTATTATGAAGGAATTTTCAGTACTTATCAGGATAAAGGTGTGTCAGGAATCAACCTTCCGGATGTGGACTTCTACTGGAAGGACGGAATCATCGCGCCGGAGTTCAGAAGAGAGACACTTTCCATGTGCAGTCCGCTTTTTGAAAAATGTATCATCTACGATGGCGGGGCAAGACGCTATGAGATTCATGAGCATGTAGAGGAAGTTCTGGAATTCTGGGAAGGGATCAAAGAGAGAGCAGATAAGATCGATTTTAAAGAACTGCTTGATGAAAAGATTGGATACCCGACACCGATCAGTTATGAGGACTGGATCGAGAAGAACCACTATGAGAAGATTCGTCCGGCAGACACCAAGTGGCTGTACCGTCAGGAACAGGGATATATCGAGAGTATGAAAAATATTACATTAAAAGAACTGGCAGATCAGAGAATTACCGAATTTACTGATTCTTTGAAGAAATATATGCTATAAAAAGAATGAATTTGTTGATCACAGAGAATGGAATGAGGTAAAAAATGAGCAAAAACACGAAAGATACAACTGTTGATATTGACTATGCGGATCAGGCAGTCCCGAAAGAGGGCAGAAAAGGTTTCCTGACCATGTTTATGATCATGCTGGGATTTACATTTTTCTCGGCAAGTATGTGGGTTGGGCAGCAGATGGCAGCAGGACTTGATTTCTGGGGATTTATCAAGTCCCTTCTCCTTGGAGGAGCGATCCTTGGTATGTATACAGGACTTCTGGGATATGTAGGTGCAAAGACCGGACTTAGCATGGATCTTCTGGCAAAAAGAGCGTTTGGAGAAAAAGGATCTTATCTTTCTTCTGCAATGATCAGCTTCACTCAGATCGGATGGTTCGGTGTGGGTGTTGCGATGTTTGCAATCCCGGTATCAGGAGAACTTCTCGGTGGAAGTAAGGCTGCGATGTGGGCTCTGGTATTGGTTGCAGGAGGCTGTATGACCGCTTCTGCATATTTCGGAATTGATTCCCTTACGGTGGTAAGCTATATTGCAGTTCCGCTCGTTGCGATTCTTGGAACGGTAGCAATGGTGATGGCAGTTCGTCAGGGAAATGGAACAATCGTTGACCAGTTTGCAGTATCCAGTGGATCTGTGACCGTGATCGGTGGAGCGGGTATGGTAGTCGGTTCCTTCGTATCAGGCGGAACGGCAACTCCGAACTTTGCAAGATTTGCAAAGGATGCCAAATCAGGTACAATTGCAACGGTTGTAGCATTCTTTATCGGGAATTCACTGATGTTCTTTTTTGGGGCGATTGCCTATATTTTCGTTGGCGGAAATGATATCTTTGAGGTTATGATCCGTCTGAATCTGTTCTATATGGCGATTCTGGTTCTGGGACTCAATATCTGGACCACCAACGACAATGCGCTGTATTCGGCAGGTCTTGGACTGGCAAATATTTTCCGGCAGAAGAAGAAACCGATGGTTCTGATTTCAGGTATTATCGGAACACTTCTTTCTGTATGGCTGTATTACAATTTCTGTAACTGGCTGAACGTACTGAACTGTACCCTTCCGCCGGTAGGGATCATCCTGGTGCTCTCGTACTTCATAAATAAGAAGGAGTACGACAGTGATAAAGTAGAAATCAAAACTGTGAACTGGTTTGCCGTGATCGGTGTGATCGCAGGTGCAGTGGTAGCAAATCTTGTGTCATGGGGAATTGCTTCGATCAATGGTATGGCAGTTGCAGCGGTCTGCTATGTGGCTGGACAGGTGCTTTGCAAAAATCATAATGAAGTGACGGAAAAGGCATAAATGAATAGCGTAAATGAACGGGCAGATTCGGGGAACAGAGTCTGCTCGTTGTTATATTATGGAGCAGGATTACGCATAAGGTTATCAGTCTAAACAATATTATTAAAAAACTGACCATAAGTCAATAAACAAATTGACTTATGGTCAGTTTTGTTGTATATTGGTTTTGTAAAATAAATGACCGGCAGTCATTAAGAGAGAAAGAATAAAAAGAAAAGAGGAATAAAGTATGGTAAAGGTTGGCAAAAAGATTGTTAAATTCAGAGTACCGATACTGATACTCAGTATTATCCTTTTGATTCCGGCTGTGTGGGGGTATGTGAACACCAGGATCAACTATGATGTGCTGACTTATCTTCCGGAAGACATTGAGACAATGCAGGGACAAGAGATCATGACGAATGATTTTGGGATCGGGGCATTTTCGATGCTGATGGTAGACGGCATGGAAGATAAAGAGATTGTGAAGCTGAAAGAAAAGGTAGAGAAGGTAGACGGAGTAGAGAATGTACTCTGGTATGATTCACTGGCTGATATTTCGGTTCCACAGAGCGTGCTTCCGTCAAAGCTGTATGATGAGTACAACACAGAAGACGGAACAATGATGGCGGTATTTTTCAAAGACGGAACTTCATCCGATGAAACCATGAAGGCAATTACCGAGATCCGTAAGATCACCGGAGAGCAGTGCTTCTTAAGTGGAATGTCTGCGATTGTAGAGGACACCAAAGAGCTTGCCGAAAAGGAAACACCACTTTATGTACTGATCGCAGTCGCACTTTCTGCACTGGTTCTGGCAATTACGATGGAATCGATTTTTGTTCCGGTATTGTTCCTTTTGAGTATCGGAATCGCAATCGTATATAATCTTGGAACGAATGTATTTTTTGGAGAGATTTCTTATATCACGAAGGCACTGGCAGCGGTACTTCAGCTCGGTGTCACTATGGACTATTCTATTTTCCTGATGCACAGTTATCAGGAGCAGCAGGTGCGCTATAACGGAGATAAAGAGCGGGCGATGGCACACGCGATTTCCCAGACCTTTTCATCCGTAATCGGAAGTTCAGTTACGACGGTTGCCGGATTTATCGCACTCTGCTTTATGAGCTTTACGCTTGGAAAAGATATCGGTATCGTTATGGCAAAAGGTGTTATCTTCGGAGTTCTGGTCTGTGTAACCGTTCTTCCGTCCATGATCCTGTGCTGTGACAAGCTGATCGAGAAGACGAAACACAAACCGCTGCTTCCGGATATTGGAAGGATTTCAGATAAGGTGACAAAGCGTTACGTGATTTATGTAGTAGCATTTGTGATCCTTCTGTTTCCGGCGATTTACGGAAACAATCACACAGGTGTTTACTACAATCTGGACGAATCGCTGCCAAAGGATCTTCCGAGTGTCATTGCGAACACGAAATTAAAAGAAGATTACAATATGAACACCACACATATGATCCTGGTGGACAGCTCGGTTGCAGGTTCTGATGTCAAGAAGATGTCACAGGAGATTGAAAAAGTAGATGGTGTTAAATGGGTACTTGGACTGGATAATCTGGTCGGCTCAGGTGTCCCGGCAGATATGCTCCCGGAATCTGTCACCGGTATGCTGAAAAATGACAAGTACCAGCTGCTGATGGTAAATTCTACGTACAAAGTAGCAACGGATAAAGTAAACAAACAGATTGAGCAGATTGATAAGATCATGGATAAATATGATAAGGGTGCAATGCTGGTAGGAGAAGGGCCATTGACAAAAGATTTGATCAACATTACAGACACGGACTTTAAGCGTGTAAGTGCAGTGTCTATTGGAATCGTATTTGTGATTATTCTGCTTCTGTTCAAATCAATTACTATTCCGGTGATCCTGGTCGGTGTGATCGAATTTGCGATCTTTGTGAATATGGGTATTCCGTTTTACACTGGAACAAAGCTGCCGTTTGTGGCATCAATCGTAATCGGTACGATCCAGCTTGGCGCGACTGTGGATTATGCGATCCTGATGACCACCAGATATCAGAGAGAGAGAAGCCGCGGCGCAGGCAAATTTGACGCGATCACAACAGCGCATAAGTTCTCTGCGCAGTCGATCATCGTCAGTGCGCTCAGCTTTTTTGCTGCAACGATCGGTGTCGGACTTTATTCCAATATCGATATGATCAGTTCACTGTGTATCCTGATGGCGAGAGGTGCACTGATCAGTATGGTGGTTGTTGTGCTGATCCTTCCGTCCTTATTCATGGTATTTGACAAGATTATTGTAAAGACGAGCAAAGGTTTCCAACCGTCAGGCTTGAAATCATAACCACATCATAGTATAATTTTCTTGGATTATTATATGATACAAGGAACGGAGAAAAAGATCCGTGCGTATCAAAAGGGCTGATACAATCCTACTATCATAAAAGGAATAAGGAGGAATCCACTATGATTAATTGGAACAATTTGGATACACTTACATCATTTAAAGAACTTTCGGAAGTAGAACGTGTCAATCTTGCAGAAGTGATGTCCGGTGAGAACGGAGCAGAACGTGTTAAGGATTACAGCGTTCCGATGACAGAGGATCTTACTTACAATTACGCTGCAAAAGCAGTAGATGATAAAGTACTTGCAGCACTTGCAAAGCTTGCAAAAGAAGCGCAGCTGACAGAAAAGTACGCAGCACTCTACAATGGAGAAGTGATCAACACAGGAGAAAAGAGACTGGTTCTTCATCAGCTCACCCGTGGACAGCTTGGAGATAAAGTAGAAGCTGACGGAGTAGACAAGCGAGAATTCTATGTTAAGCAGCAGCAGAGGATCGCAGATTTTGCCAATAAAGTACATGCCGGCGAGATCACAAATGCAGCAGGTGAGAAATTCACAACAGTCGTACAGATCGGTATCGGTGGAAGTGACCTTGGTCCTCGCGCAATGTATCTTGCACTTGAGAACTGGGCTAAGAAGAACGGCACATTCAAGATGGAAGCCAAATTCATCAGCAATGTTGACCCGGATGATGCAGCAGCAGTACTGAATTCAATTGATGTAGCACATTCTATTTTTGTTCTGGTATCAAAGTCAGGAACAACTCTTGAGACTCTTACCAATGAGTCATTTGTAAAAGATGCCCTGAAGAATGCAGGTCTGGATGCTTCCAAGCATATGATCGCTGTTACAAGCGAGACATCACCACTTGCAAAGAGCGATGATTATCTTGCAGCATTCTTCATGGATGATTATATCGGAGGACGTTACTCATCTACTTCAGCAGTCGGCGGTGCCGTACTTTCGCTGGCATTCGGACCGGAAGTATTTGCACAGTTCCTTGCAGGAGCAGCAAAGGTAGATGAAGTTTCCAAGAATGAAGATTTATTGAAGAACCCGGCAATGCTGGATGCGATGATCGGTGTATACGAGCGTAATGTACTCGGATATCCGGCAACAGCCGTTCTCCCATATTCACAGGCACTGAGCCGTTTCCCGGCACATCTGCAGCAGCTGGATATGGAATCCAATGGTAAATCAGTTAACCGCTTTGGCGAGCCGGTAGATTACCCGACAGGTCCGGTGATCTTCGGAGAACCAGGAACAAACGGACAGCATTCCTTCTATCAGCTTCTCCACCAGGGAACCAACATCATACCGCTCCAGTTCATCGGCTTCAAGAACAGCCAGATCGGAACCGATGTTGTGATCCAGGACAGCACAAGCCAGCAGAAGCTCTGCGCAAACGTAGCTGCACAGATCGTAGCATTTGCATGCGGTAAATCAGACGAGAACCGCAACAAGAATTTTGAAGGTGGACGTCCGTCAAGTATTATCATCGGTAAAGAACTGACACCAGAGACACTCGGTGCACTTCTTGCACATTTTGAGAATAAGGTTATGTTCCAGGGATTTGTATGGAATGTGAACAGCTTCGACCAGGAAGGTGTTCAGCTTGGGAAAGTACTTGCCAAACGTGTACTTGCCCATGAGACAGACGGAGCACTGAAAGTATACAGTGATCTTTTAGATATCTAATCAGAATTAATGAAAGAGACCAGAGTCGGTGCGGATTTTAGGATTCGGACCGGCTTTTTGGATACGAAAATATGCAAGAGAAGCTACCAGGATATTCTGTCAGGATTTCCGGCTGAATGATTGTTTTTTAGGAAAAAGACATAAAACCAGGAAAAGAGAACAACTATGAAATTAGAAAATTACGAGGTGCATCTCCCGAATTATTCCATCGGAGATGCAATTTACGATAAAATCGGACCGGTCTGTGAATCTTATGGAAAAACGGTACTTGTGATCGGCGGAAAAAGGGCACTTGATGCGGCTTTTGATAAGATCAAAGCGGCGGTCGACCAGACGAATCTGGAGATTATTGGAAAAGAACTTTATGGGAAAGACTGTACCTATCAGACGGTAGAAAAGCTTCGCCGGATGTCGGTTTATCAGAAAGCAGATATGGTATTTGGAGTGGGAGGGGGCAAAGCACTGGATACGGTAAAATGTCTGTGTATTACAGATGATAAGCCGGTGTTCAGCTTCCCGACAATCGCATCCAACTGTTCGGCATGTACATCGGTGTCGATCATGTATAACGAGGATGGTACATTTCTGAAACCGAATTTCTTCGTGCGTCCGGTCATGCATGCATTTATCGATACAGAAATCATAGCAAAAGCACCGAGTCAGTATATGTGGGCAGGAATTGGTGATACCTATGCAAAATACTATGAAGCAACAATCTCATCAAGGGATGAAAGACTGGAACATTTTACCTCACTTGGTGTAGCAGTCAGTCTGATGTGCAGGAATCCGCTTCTGGAATATGGACCGAAGGCATTTGCAGACCATAAAAAGGGACTGTGTACATACGATGTAGAGCAGGTGGTTCTGGCGATCGTTGTGACAACCGGAATTGCATCCATTTTCCTTACAAAAGATTTCACACCGGATTATAACAGTGGACTTGCACATGCAATTTTTTATGCTCTGACGAAGTATCCGGTGATCGAGCAGCGGCATCTGCACGGGGAAGTAGTTGGATTTGGTGTGCTTCTGGCACTTCTTGTAGATGGACAGGAAGAAGAATTTGAGAAAATATATCAGCTGAATCGCGAGATAGGTCTTCCGGTGTCCTTGAAAGAAATTGAGATTACAGAGGATGAATGGAAAGAAAGTATGGGACGTATTTCGGAAATGTCGGATGTAGCACATTACCCATATAAGGTAACCCGGGAAATGCTGGAAGATGCAATGCAGAAACTGAAAAAAAGAGTCAGAAAGGATCAGAGCCATGAAGAATAAGAAATCCGCAACTTCCTCTATGATTCTTGGGGTAGCGTTTGTCTGGTTTACAACACATTTCGGAGGTGGATTTGCCTCGGGTGCGCAGATCTACAGTTATTATGTGCGTTATGGAATCTGGTGTCTTCTGATGCCGGTTTTGGCCATGGGATATAATGCTGTATTTTTCGCATACTGCCTCCGGTTTGCGAGAAAGCATGAGGTATATGATTATCGGTCTTATAACAATGCGTTTTACGGGAATTTTGCGCCGGTATTTTCCAATTTGTTTGAAGTACTGTATATTTGTGTGATGTGCGTGGCTCCCGCAGTTGCATTTGCGACAGGCGGAGCGACCTTAAGTACCCTGACCGGACTTCCGTATCTGCTGTGTACGTTGATTATCGGCATATTTATCTTCGTTGTGGCAGTATTTGGAACAGACCTGGTGCGTAAGGTGGCTTCTGTCCTGTCTGTCTGCATTATCGCAGGTCTTCTGATCGTGTATATTCCGAATATCATCGCAGGTGCAGGGCAGATTGCAGATACAGCTTCACGGATGACTGCAAATGGCGGATCCTTTGGGAAAGCACTCTATTCAGCATTTATTTACGGAACATTCCAGCTGGCAAATGTGGCTGTTTTTGTGCAGCATGCCAAGAGCTTTGAAAAGCCGGATGACGCGGTGCAAAGTATGGGAATCGGATGGATCATCAATGCACTTATGATGATCATGGTTGTGCTTGGGATTATGACTGTTTGTACCAAGCCGGAGATGAGCGAGGCGAGCGTCCCGACACTTTTTATGGTGCAGTGCGGTGTTGGAAAAGGATTTATGATGCCGCTGATTTCTGTTTTGATCATTCTTGGAGCGGTATCTACGGCGGTTAATATGGTGGCTGCAATGGTCAAGAGAATCTGCAGTGGTCTTAATAAAGTGAAGAAAGAGACGGAAACGGGTAAAAAAAGTAAAATTGGTACAAAGGAAATTGTGGCAGCATTTATCTGCTGTGTTGTAGATTTTGGAATCGCACAGTTCGGGCTTCTGACACTGATCCAGAAGGCGTATAGTGTGCTGGCGTATCTGGCGATTCCGGTAATCCTTATTCCATATCTGATCCACATGGCAGTGACCAGATTTGATACGAAGTAATGAGAGAATAAAGGGAAAAGAGGACAAAAAATGCCAATCGGTGTTATAGTAAATGTAAGTATGGTGATGCCGGTTAGTTATCTTTGGAGTACTTATATTTTACCATTAGTGAGGTGATGGAATGGCAAAGATTACAGTGTGGTCAAAGCAGCATGAAAATGTCTGGAAAGTTCTTCAGGAGACCGGACGATATACGGTAAAGCGAGAGTATATCATAAAGGATCTCAAAGAACATTCGGAGCTGGTTCTGGATACTTATGAATGGCTGGTCAAGAACGGACCGGACTACGGGAATAAACCGGCGGATGTGGAATTTCCGGTATGGGTATCCTTCAGGCAGGATGCAACGATGCTTCCGGAAAAAGGAAGAGTGATCTTGGAACTGGAGATCGAAGAATCCCTGATTACCAGAGTGAATTTCACAAAATGGGGAATGATCCTCAACTATTCCTATATTCCGGCAGACAAGGCGGATGAAAAGCGGCACAAAGAGCTTCTGGAAGCCTATGGAGTCAGCGACACGCAGGCGTATATGTCGCAGTTCTATCCGGAGATCAAACGGGAGATCCGGGAGAGCTGGAAGAGGCTTTTTGATGATGACATCCAGATCGGAAGTGATGGATGTTATGGAAACATCTGGGAGGTGCGAAGAGAATGGGTGAAAAATGTAATACAATAACCTTATATGCATCACAGGCAGACCCGGTAATCGAAGCAATTGAGCGGAATGGCGTGTGCTATTCCAAAGAGGCGTATGTGCGGAAAAAATATCAGGAGAGTGCAAAGATTTTCACAACAGCCTATTCCTGGTTTGTGCGTGAGATGGAGAAATATGTGAAGAAGCCGGATGGTGCGGAGTATCCGTACTGGGCATTCCGTGAAGCCTATAATGTGGATCAGTCGATGGGCGGCAACTTCCTGACACTGGAAGTACCATTGGATGAAGTTCTGCTTTTTGATATGTATGACTGGAATAAGATTCTCTGTCTCAAATATATTGGGGAAGATGAAAAAGATGAGGAGCAGTTCCAGGAGCAGCTGGAGATGTATGGGATCAAAGAGATGGATGCGGTGTTGAGTAATTTTTATCCGTTACAGAAGCAGCAGATCCTGAAAAGCTGGCAACGTCTGACACGGTATCATGAAGAATTGGTACATGGAAATACAGAGCTTGTAAGGGATGTACAAGCAGGACTCTGGAGAATAAAAAAGGAGTGGATCAGATAGATGAAAGTATTGGTATACAGAAAATGCAGCACCTGTCAGAAGGCGCTGAAATGGCTGGAGGCGCATGAGATTGCATTTGAGGAACGGGCAATCGTGGAGGAAAATCCAACCTATGAAGAGCTGAAGGAATGGCATGCGATGAGTGGGGGCCCGCTGAAAAAGTTTTTTAATACAAGTGGGATGCTTTATAAGCAGATGCAGCTGAAAGACAAGCTTCCGACGATGACGGAAGATGAGCAGATAAAGCTGTTGGCGACAGATGGTATGTTGGTGAAAAGACCGTTTGTAGTTGGGGACGGATTTGTACTGACCGGGTTTAAAGAAAAAGAATGGGAAGAAAAATTGTTGAAGTAGTGGGGAAGATGAGTGCTGTAAAAGGTGCTCATCTTTTTATTCTGCCTGTAAAGAATGTGTAAAAAGAATTGAAAGAAGACGGAACACTTACGAAACTGAGTAAAATGGTTCGGACAGGATACAGCTCCGGAAGAGGACCGATTTGAAAAAACGATAAACTAAAAAGAAAAATAACGGGTAACTCAATGAAAAGAGGAACCCGTTAGTTTTTATTCAGATTTTTTTGATTTTATCAGACCAAGGAGCAGGACGGCCGGAAAAATAATGGCTGCGAAAATCCCGGTTTTCAGACTGCCGCCGGCGTAGGAAGATACCAGACCTGCAAGCGTCGGGCCACCGGAACATCCCAGATCTCCGGCAAGTGCAAGGAGGGCAAACATTGTTGTGCCGCCACGTGGAATAGAGACGGATGCAGTGCTGAAAAGTCCCGGCCACATAATTCCAACGGAGAATCCGCAAAGCGCACATCCAAAAAGGTTCAGCGCAGGAAATGGAAGGATGGAAATACATAAATAGGAAAGGATGCAAAGAATGCAGCTTCCTCTCATGAACAGATCCAGCCGGATCCTGTCTCCGTATTTCCCATAAAGCAGCCGGGAAGCCCCCATGCAGGCTGCAAAGGTAAGAGGACCGGCAAGATCGCCGAGTGTTTTGGAAATGTGCAGGCTTGTCTCGGCAAAAGTGGATGCCCATTGGCTGACTGCCTGTTCGCTGGCACCGGCACAGGTCATCATAAGCATTAACATCCAGAAGATTTTAGATGTGCACAATTCTCTGAGAGAAAGTCCTTGTTCACCTTCTTTGTGAAGGGAGTAGATTGGTGCACTTCTGAAGAGGAAAGTGTTAAATATTGGGATGACAGCCCACATAAGTGCGAGGATTTTCCAGTGCGATATTCCGAAAAACCAGAAAAATGCGGTTGATAACAGAACAACGCCCACATGCCCCCAACAGTAAAAGGAATGCAGGAGACTCATTGCTTTTTCTTTGTTATCAGTAGGGCAGGCTTCGATGATCGGGCTTACCAGTACTTCGAGAAGTCCACCGCCGATCGCATAAATGATAACTGCGATTACAAGTCCGGTATAAGGGGAGGAAAAAACTTCCGGAAGAACGGTGAGTAATATCAGTCCTGCCGCAGAAAGGATATGCGCAATTAAAATCGAAATGCGGTATCCGATCCTGTCGATGAAGAATGCGGATAGAAGATCGACAAACAGCTGAATGATAAAGTTGAGTGTGATCAAAAAGGTAATTCGTTCTAGTGAAATATGGTAATTATTTTGGAAAGTGACAAAAAGAAGGGGAACAAAATTATTTACGATAGCCTGAACGATGTAACCAATAAAACAAGCGTAGATGGTCTGCATACAATTTGTGTTTTTTTTCATTTCTTAAAAGCTCCTTTCAAAATAACACTATATCATATTGGAGGGTGGATGTCTTGACGAATATCGCAGAAACATAGTACAATATCTTCAAAACACAAAAGGTATAATGAGATTGAATGGGCATGGTTAGAAAAAATTCTCCGAATTTAGTTGACTTTTTGATACATCATGATATCATTACTTCGTATGGCTGAAGTGTTCGGGAGGGCGGAACAACTGGCTTTGTAAGAAGAACAAAAGAGAGAGGTTTTGGGAAAAGGAAAATGAATGTGAAATACGATTACGAGAGAATTGTACAGGGGATCCTGGACATTGGGGAAGCTATGATTAGATGTGGAGCGGAGAACTTTCGTCTACAGGACAGTCTGTACCGTATTTGCAGAAGTTATGGATTTGTAAAGTATGATATTTTTGTTATACCAAGCAATATCCAGATTACGGCAGAGACACCGGAAGGGCAGATTATTACACAGATCCGACTGGTAGAAATAGGGGAATGTGACTTTGACAAGCTGGATTATCTGAATAATCTGTGCCGTAAAATCTGTAAAGAAAAGCCGGATGCAAAAGAAATGAGAAGACAGTTTGAAGAGGTGATGGGAAGACCGGAACAGAAGTGGTACACCCATTATGCGGCCGGTATTTTAGGTGGTACCGGATTTGCGGTATTCTTTGGATGTGATATAAGGGATGCGATCATTGCGGTGATCGTATCAATTGTGATCGTTGCAGCAGGGAACTGGCTGGCCGAACGTGAGAAGAACCTGCTGGCATATAACCTGATCTTATCGTTTATTGCAGAGATGATCATTCTGTTATCTGTTAAATTTGGATTTGCGGATCATGAGGAGCGGATCATGATCGGAATTGTCATGCTCCTGATCAGTGGACTGAGTACGACGAACGGAATCCGTGATCTGCTTCAGAAAGACTTTATCTCCGGATCGATCAATATCATGAATTCCATGCTTGGTGCTTCCGGAATCGCATTTGGTACGGCGATACCGATGATTCTTTTTGGCGGTGTAGAGGCGGAAGGATTTATCCTTACCCCGAATCTGATCGTACAGCTGATTTCCTGTACCGCAGCCTGCGTGGGATTTGCACTGTGGTTTAAGATCCGGGGCATGCAGGTGGTTTACTGTGGAATCGGAGCATTTTTTACATGGCTGATTTATGCACTTGTTTATGAGGCGCGTCCAAGTAACTTCCTTGCAACTACAATTGCGGCGACATTCGTTGCATTCTATGCATTTATTATGTCGCGGATAAATAAAGCACCATCAACAATTTTCCTGACAGCGTCTGTATTCCCTCTGATTCCTGGACCGAATCTGTACTATGTAATGTACGCATGCGTAAGCGGGAATATGCATATGCTCCTGGAACAGACGATCACACTTTTTGCAACCTGCGTTGCAATTGCATTTGGATTTAACTTTGTAGATATTGCATCAAGAACTATCATGCGTGGTATGAAGGTAGAATATCACATTGGAAAAAGTGACAGATAAATAAAAAGTTTCAGCCGCGGATTTCATTCTGCGGCTGAAATTTTAGCCTGTGTGCCGGGAATATGCCTAGATGAGAGCAGATTCCGGATGCACCTGGACAGTCCAAAGGCTTTCGTAAAAAATTATTTAATTTCTTGACTTTATACTTTCGGTATGGTACACTAACCTAGCGAATGGAAGTATAGGTCTTTTTTTTATGCCTATTTTTAACAAAGAAAGTTTCAGGCGTGAAGCTTTCACGACAGCCTCGCAAGCTGTCATGCAACTAAAAATTAGAACATAAAAAGCGAGGTGGAAGTTGTGCGTACAAGAATTACACTGGAATGTACAGAATGCAAGCATCGTAACTACAACATGACAAAGGATAAGAAGTCTCATCCGGAACGCATGGAAACAAAGAAATACTGTAGATTCTGCAAATCACACACATTACACAAAGAGACGAAATAGTCGTTGAAGGGAAGTGAATGTTATGGGCGAATCTAAAGACAAAGCGAAGACAAAAGAGAAGAAAACTCCTTTCTTCAAAGGTCTGAAAGCTGAGTTTAATAAGATTATCTGGCCAGACAAAACCACACTTACCAAACAGACAGCTGCGGTCGTAGTTGTTTCCGTTATCTTAGGAGCGATTATCACGATCTGTGATATCCTGGTAAAATTCGGGGTAGATTTATTAGTTAGATAAGATACTGATAAATGGTAATGCAGGAAAGGTGAGTTTATGGCAGAAGCAAAATGGTATGTTGTGCATACCTATTCAGGGTATGAAAACAAGGTAAAAGCCAACATTGACAAAACGATCGAGAACCGTCATCTGGAAGATGAGATCCTTGAGGTCCGTGTTCCGATGCAGGAAGTTGTCGAATTGAAGAACGGCGTACAGAAAGCGTCTCAGAAAAAGATGTTTCCGGGATATGTTCTGATCCACATGATCATGAACGATGATACCTGGTATGTGGTACGAAACACAAGAGGTGTTACAGGATTTGTAGGTCCTGGATCCAAACCGGTTCCGCTTACAGATGAAGAGATGGCACCGCTTGGTATCCAGAAAGAAGACATCGTGGTAGATTTTGAAGAAGGAGATACTGTGACAGTAACAGGCGGAGCCTGGGAAGGAACAGTCGGCATGATTCAGACTATCAATATGGCTAAACAGAGCCTGACGATCAATGTTGATTTATTCGGTCGCGAAACGCCGGTAGAAATCAGTTTCGCAGAAGTCAAAAAAATGTAACTTTATGTGCAGTGCATAATGAACACGTGGGAGGGAAATCCCCGCAAATACCACAAGGAGGTACTTTAAAATGGCAAAAAAAGTTTCAGGTTATATCAAATTACAGATTCCAGCTGGAAAGGCTACTCCGGCTCCACCGGTTGGTCCTGCTCTTGGACAGCACGGTGTAAATATCGTTGAATTTACAAAACAGTTCAACGCAAAGACAGCTGATCAGGGAGATCTGATCATTCCTGTAGTAATTACAGTTTACAGTGACAGAAGTTTCAGCTTCGTTACAAAGACTCCTCCGGCAGCAGTTCTTATTAAGAAAGCCTGCAACCTTAAATCTGGTTCAGGTGTTCCGAACAAGACAAAAGTTGCTAAGATTACAAAAGCTCAGGTAAAGGAAATCGCAGAACTTAAGATGCCAGACCTGAACGCTGCATCCGTAGAAACAGCTATGAGCATGATCGAAGGAACATGCCGCAGCATGGGTGTAACTGTAGTAGAGGACTAATTCAGACTGCATAAGCAGAATGTAAGGAAACTGAAAAAATACGTGGGAGGGAATTCCCGTAATCACCACTAGGAGGTATTTAGAATGAAAAGAGGAAAGAAATACGTAGAAGCTGCAAAGTTAATCGACAGAGCAACTCTCTATGATAGAGATGAAGCGATCGCACTTGTTAAGAAGAGCGCGACAGCTAAATTTGATGAAACAATCGAAGCTCATATCAGAACAGGATGTGACGGACGTCATGCAGATCAGCAGATCCGTGGCGCTGTAGTTCTTCCGCATGGAACTGGTAAAAAGGTTCGTATCCTTGTATTTGCTAAGGACGCTAAAGCTGAAGAAGCTAAAGCTGCCGGAGCAGATTACGTAGGTGGAGATGAACTCATTCCGAAGATCCAGAATGAAAACTGGTTCGAATTCGATGTAGTTGTAGCTACACCGGATATGATGGGTGTTGTTGGACGTCTCGGACGTGTACTTGGACCAAAAGGTTTAATGCCAAACCCGAAGGCTGGTACAGTAACAATGGACGTTACAAAAGCTATCAACGAAATCAAAGCTGGTAAGATTGAGTACAGATTGGACAAGACAAATATCATCCATGTACCGGTAGGAAAAGCTTCTTTCACTGAAGAACAGCTTGCTGACAACTTCCAGACGCTTATCGATGCGATTAACAAAGCTAAACCGGCAGCAGTAAAGGGTCAGTATCTTAAGAGTGTGACACTTACTTCTACAATGGGACCTGGTGTAAAAATCAACCCAATGAAGCTTGCTTAATCAGTATTGAATAAATGTAAATAATAGAGACACCGTATGCGGAGTGATCCGTTACGGTGTCTTTTTGTGCAGCATGAAATCTAACAAACAGTATTCTGTATACATTGTGCATTTTTTGACGAACAATGCATGAAAACATTGAAAATCGGGGAAAATAATGATAACCTATGCCTGTGAAAAAAATATCAAGTAATTAAAAGGAGGCACTTTGTCATGGTTAATATTCAAAAGGCAGCAATTATCGGATGTGGGTTTGTAGGAGCGTCCTCTGCGTTCAGTTTACTTCAGAAAGGGATCTTTTCCGAACTGGTACTGATCGATGCGAATAAAGAAAAAGCAGAAGGGGAGGCAATGGACATAAGCCACGGTAGACCATATGCGCACCCGATGAAAATATATGCGGGATCTTATGATGATATCAGTGATTGTTCACTAATCATCATTACAGCTGGAGCAAATCAAAAACCGGGAGAGACAAGACTGGATCTGGTACACAAAAATGTAGCAATTTTCAAATCGATTATTCCGGAAATCACAAAACGCGGATTTGAAGGAATCCTGCTTGTTGTAGCAAATCCGGTGGATATTCTGACTTATGCGGCACTTAAGATTTCCGGATATCCGAAGGAAAGAGTATTCGGAAGCGGAACCGTTCTGGATACTGCAAGATTCCGCTATCTGTTAAGTGAACATCTTCAGGTTGCGAGCCGGAGCGTACATGCCAATATCATCGGAGAGCATGGAGACAGTGAGCTTGCTGTATGGAGCGGGGCAAATGTAGCGGGAATTCCAATCAATGATTTCTGCGAACTTCGCGGACATTATCAGCATCAGGAATCTATGGAAAGAATTTATAAGACTGTACGGGACAGTGCTTATGATATTATCCAGAAAAAGGGTGCAACCTATTATGGTGTGGCAATGGCGGTTGCGAGAATTGCAGAAAGCATTGTTATGAATGAAAATGCGGTTCTTCCTGTCACGAGTCTGATGGAGGGAGAATACGGACTGGAAGGACTCTGTATCAGTGTTCCGACCATAGTTTCGCAGAAAGGTGCAGAAAAAGTTCTTGAGATTCCACTGAGCGATGAAGAAAAAGAAAAATTGCTTTCATCTGCAAAAGAATTGAAGGAAGTTCTGGATGGTTTGGACTTATAATAGAAGAAACTGGATGAAATTGAAAAAATGAAAAAATACACTTGACTTTCTGGTAAACGTATGCTATATTTACGAAGTAACTGCCGAAGACAGTAGGTGCCGTAAGGCATAAGGGTCAAAACGCCTACCGAGGAAGACAAGATTCATTAGATTTGAATTTGTAAACCTCTGTGCTTTGGCGCGGAGGTTTTTTAGCGCATGATTGCGTGATATGAAAGTCCCCGCTGGGACCGAGACTTTCTGGCAGTTGAAAATACTACAAGGAGGTGCACCATTCGTGGCAAAAGTTGAATTAAAACAACCTATCGTACAGGCAATCGTTGAAGATCTCACAGATGCTCAGTCAGCAGTTATCGTTAACTACTGTGGACTTACAGTAGCTCAGGATACTGAACTTCGTAAACAGCTGAGAGAAGCAGGTGTTATCTACAAAGTTTGCAAGAACACAATGATGAAGAGAGCTTTTGAAGGAACAGATTTCGCACAGCTTGACGAATATCTGGAAGGACCGAACGCTATTGCAATTTCTAAAGAAGATGCAACAGCACCGGCAAGAATCATCTGCGATTTCGCTAAGAAAGCAGAAGCTCTTGAAGTAAAAGCAGGTGTAGTTGAAGGCTCAGTATATGATGCAGCTGGTATTCAGGAACTTTCTAAGATTCCGTCAAGAGAAGTACTGCTGTCCAAATTACTTGGAAGCTTACAGTCACCTATTACAAACCTTGCTCGTGTTCTTAATCAGATCGCAGAACAGGGTGATGCTCCGGCAGAAGCTGAAGCAGAAGCACCGGCAGCAGAGTAAGCTGTACCGGAATCCCATCCGAGTGTGGGAACAGTAAGAGGCGAAAGAGCCAATCATTAAAATCAAATGGAGGAAAATAAAATGGCAAAATTAACAACAGCAGAATTTATTGAAGCTATCAAAGAATTATCTGTACTTGAATTAAATGACTTAGTTAAAGCATGTGAAGAAGAATTTGGTGTATCCGCAGCAGCAGGTGTTGTAGTAGCAGCAGCTGCAGAAGGTGGAGCAGCAGCAGAAGAAAAAGATGAGTTCGACGTAGAACTTGTTTCTGCTGGAGCATCTAAAGTTAAAGTTATCAAAGTTGTTCGTGAAATCACAGGACTTGGACTTAAAGAAGCTAAAGAATTAGTTGACGGAGCACCGAAGGTAGTTAAAGAAGGCGTTTCTAAAGCTGAAGCTGAAGAAATCAAAACAAAACTTGAAGCTGAAGGAGCAGAAGTTAACCTTAAGTAATTTTGGTTATCGCACTGTGAATGACAAGAGCGTATCGCGCAGGATTTCCTGCAGTGATACGCTCTTTTGATTTTTTGTACTTTTCTGCGGTATGCATACAATGATGATGAGGATTGCGAGAGTGCAAAGCACGTAGCAATCTGGTATCAAAGAGACCGAAAGTAAATTTTGTCACTTACATTATATAATACAATAAAAATACAATTCTTTGAAAAGTTAGACTTGACAATCGGGAAAAACCTGTGGTAAAGTAAAAGATGCGCTATTGTGGAAACGTATGCCATAAGTGCGCCCTGAATAAGGCGGAAATAACCCGAAAATTTATCATATAAGGAGTGAAACGTCAAATGGAGAAAAACAGAATTCGTCCCATCACAAACGGAAAAAGTATGCGCATGAGCTATTCCCGGCAAAAAGAAGTACTCCAAATGCCTAATTTGATCGAAGTTCAGACCGACTCTTACAAATGGTTCCTGGATGAAGGATTAAAAGAAGTATTTGATGATATTTCTCCGATTACCGATTACAGCGGACATCTGAGCCTGGAATTTGTCGACTTTACATTGTGCACAGATGAAACCAAGTACACAATCGAGGAATGTAAAGAACGCGATGCTACTTATGCTGCACCGCTTAAAGTGAAGGTAAGACTTCACAACAAAGAGACAGATGAGATCAATGAACATGAGATCTTTATGGGTGATTTACCGATTATGACAAGAACCGGTACCTTTGTAATCAATGGTGCGGAACGTGTTATTGTCAGCCAGCTGGTGCGTTCACCTGGTATTTATTATGGAATTGCGCATGATAAACTTGGTAAAGAATTATACTCTTGCACCGTTATCCCGAACAGGGGTGCATGGCTTGAATATGAGACGGACTCCAATGACGTTTTCTATGTCCGTGTGGACAGAACCCGTAAGGTGCCGATCACAGTCCTGATCCGTGCACTTGGTATTGGAACGAATGCTGAGATTATCGATCTTTTTGGTGAAGAGCCAAAGATTCTTGCAAGTTTCACAAAGGATACTTCAGAGAACTATCAGGAAGGTCTTCTCGAATTATATAAGAAGATCCGTCCGGGTGAACCGCTTGCTGTAGACAGTGCAGAAAGTCTGATCACCAGCATGTTCTTTGACCCGAGACGTTATGACCTTGCAAAGGTTGGACGTTATAAATTTAATAAGAAGCTTATGCTCAAGAACCGTATCACAGGACATACGCTGGCTGAAGACGTAGTAAGCCCGATGACAGGTGAAGTAATTGCAGAAGCAGGAGCTGTCGTTGACAGAGAACTTGCAGATGCCATCCAGAATGCAGCTGTTCCATATGTGTGGATCGCAAGAGAAGAAAGTGACCGTAATATCAAAGTACTTTCTAATATGATGGTAGATCTCAAAGCTGTATGTGGAATCGATCCGGAAGAAGTTGGCGTAACTGAACTGGTATACTATCCGGTACTTGCTGAACTCCTGGAAGAGACAGCCGGAGATATCGATGAGCTGAAAGAAGCAATTCATAAGAATATTCATGAACTGATTCCGAAGCATATTACAAAAGAAGACATTATGGCGTCTATCAATTACAATATGCATCTTGAATATGGAATCGGTAAAGATGATGATATTGACCACTTGGGTAACAGACGTATCCGTGCGGTTGGAGAACTTCTCCAGAATCAGTACAGAATCGGTCTTTCAAGACTGGAAAGAGTTGTTCGTGAAAGAATGACAACACAGGATCTGGAGGGCATTTCTCCGCAGTCACTGATCAATATCAAGCCTGTAACTGCTGCTGTTAAAGAGTTCTTCGGATCATCACAGCTGTCACAGTTCATGGATCAGAATAACCCGCTTGGTGAGCTGACTCACAAGAGACGTCTTTCTGCACTTGGTCCTGGTGGACTTTCCCGTGACCGTGCCGGATTCGAGGTTCGTGACGTTCACTACTCACATTACGGAAGAATGTGTCCGATCGAGACACCTGAAGGACCGAACATCGGTCTGATCAACTCTCTCGCATGTTATGCAAGAATCAATGAGTACGGATTTATAGAAGCACCGTACCGTAAGATTGACAAAACAGATCCGCAGAATCCGGTTGTAACCGAAGAGGTAGTATATATGACTGCGGATGAAGAAGATAATTATCATGTAGCACAGGCGAATGAGCCTCTGGATGAGGAAGGACATTTCATTCATAAGAATGTATCTGGTCGTTACCGTGATGAGACTCAGGAATACGAGAAAAGAATGTTTGATTACATGGACGTATCTCCGAAGATGGTATTCTCTGTTGCTACAGCACTGATTCCGTTCCTGCAGAACGATGATGCGAACCGTGCGCTGATGGGGTCCAACATGCAGCGTCAGGCCGTACCGCTTCTTACTACAGAAGCTCCGGTAGTCGGAACAGGTATGGAAGTAAAATCTGCTGTCGACTCAGGTGTATGTGTCGTTGCAGAAGAAGGAGGTATTGTTGAGAGATCAACATCTACCGAAATCACAATTAAACAGGATGACAAGACAAAAAAGACTTATAAGCTGACCAAATTCCTGCGAAGCAACCAGAGCAACTGCTACAACCAGAGACCGATCGTTGTCAAAGGTGAAAGAGTGGAAAAGGGACAGGTGATCGCAGACGGACCTTCTACATCCAATGGTGAGATGGCTCTTGGTAAGAACCCGTTGATCGGATTCATGACCTGGGAAGGTTACAACTACGAGGATGCTGTACTTCTTAGTGAACGTCTTGTACAGAATGATGTTTACACATCTGTTCATATCGAAGAATATGAAGCAGAAGCCCGTGATACAAAGCTCGGACCAGAAGAAATTACACGTGATATTCCAGGCGTAGGTGATGATGCACTGAAAGATCTGGATGAGAGAGGTATTATCCGTATCGGTGCTGAGGTTCGTGCAGGAGATATTCTTGTCGGCAAAGTTACTCCGAAGGGAGAGACAGAACTGACAGCAGAGGAAAGACTTCTTCGTGCAATCTTTGGAGAAAAAGCTCGTGAAGTAAGAGATACTTCTCTGAAAGTACCTCATGGTGAATACGGTATCGTTGTAGATGCAAAAGTATTTACAAGAGAAAATGGAGATGAACTTTCACCGGGAGTTAACCAGGCAGTCCGTATCTACATCGCACAGAAGAGAAAGATCTCTGTAGGTGATAAGATGGCCGGACGTCATGGTAACAAGGGTGTTGTTTCCCGTGTACTTCCAGTAGAAGATATGCCGTTCCTTCCGAACGGACGTCCGCTTGACATCGTGCTGAACCCACTGGGTGTACCATCACGTATGAACATCGGACAGGTACTGGAGATCCACCTTTCTCTGGCTGCCAAAGCACTTGGATTCAACATCGCAACACCAGTATTTGATGGTGCAAACGAGGTTGATATTATGGATACCCTGGATCTGGCGAACGATTATGTTAACCTGTCCTGGGAAGAATTTGAAGCAAGACATAAAGAAGAACTTCTTCCGGAAGTTATGGATTATCTGTATGAGAACAGAGACCACAGAGCACTGTGGAAAGGCGTTCCGCTTTCAAGAGACGGTAAAGTAAGACTGAGAGACGGTCGTACCGGAGAATATTTCGACAGCCCGGTAACAATCGGACACATGCATTATCTGAAACTGCATCACCTGGTTGATGATAAGATCCATGCACGTTCAACCGGTCCTTACTCACTGGTAACACAGCAGCCACTTGGTGGTAAAGCACAGTTCGGTGGACAGCGTTTCGGAGAGATGGAGGTTTGGGCACTGGAAGCTTACGGTGCATCTTATACTCTGCAGGAAATCCTGACAGTTAAATCCGATGATGTGGTTGGCCGTGTGAAGACATACGAAGCAATCATCAAAGGTGAAAATATTCCTGAACCGGGAATTCCGGAATCCTTCAAGGTACTTCTTAAAGAACTTCAGTCACTCGGTCTGGATGTACGTGTCCTGGATGAGAACAATGAAGAAGTTCAGATCATGGAAAGTGTAGATTACGGTGATACAAACCTGAATCACATTATTGAAGGAGACAGACGCTACAATAACGACGAAGATTACGGCAAACACGGATACAGCAAGCAGGAATTCTCAGAAGGAGAACTGGTTGATGTAGAAGATGAGCCGGAGGAAGATGACAGCTTCGACGATTTTGATGGCGATATGAACGATGATTTTGATGACGACATGGATTTAGAATAGGAGGATGCCGAGAATGACAGAAACAAAAAAAGAACCAACGTATCAACCGATTTCATTTGATGCGATTAAAATAGGTCTGGCATCTCCGGAAAAGATTCTGGAATGGTCAAGAGGTGAAGTTACAAAGCCGGAGACAATCAACTACAGAACACTGAAGCCGGAAAGAGACGGTCTGTTCTGTGAGAAAATCTTCGGACCTAGCAAAGACTGGGAATGCCACTGTGGTAAATACAAAAAGATCCGTTATAAAGGTGTTGTATGCGACCGCTGTGGTGTAGAAGTAACAAAAGCAACTGTGCGACGTGAACGTATGGGTCACATCGCACTTGCAGCACCGGTTTCTCATATCTGGTATTTCAAAGGTATTCCGAGCCGTATGGGACTGATCCTGGATCTTTCACCGAGAACTCTGGAAAAAGTACTGTATTTCGCTTCTTATATCGTACTTGATAAGGGAGAGACAGATCTCTCTTACAAGCAGGTTCTTTCAGAAGCTGAATACCAGGAAGCAAGAGAAAACTGGGGCAATGGCTTCCGCGTAGGAATGGGAGCAGAAGCGATCAAAGAACTTCTTGAAGCGATCGATCTTGAAAAAGATTATGCTGAACTGCAGGCAGGACTTGAGGGTGCTACCGGACAGAAGAGAGCAAGAATCGTTAAGAGACTTGAAGTAGTAGAAGCTTTTCGTGAATCAGGAAACAAACCGGAATGGATGATCATGACTGCAATCCCGGTAATTCCGCCGGATCTGCGTCCGATGGTACAGCTGGATGGTGGACGTTTTGCAACATCAGACCTGAATGATCTGTACAGAAGAATTATCAACAGAAATAACCGTCTGAGAAGACTCCTTGAACTGGGAGCTCCGGACATTATTGTTAGAAACGAAAAGAGAATGCTGCAGGAAGCTGTAGATGCTCTGATCGACAATGGACGTCGTGGACGTCCGGTAACAGGTCCTGGAAACAGAGCACTGAAATCCCTTTCTGATATGTTGAAAGGTAAATCAGGACGTTTCCGTCAGAACCTGCTCGGAAAACGTGTTGACTACTCAGGACGTTCCGTTATCGTTGTAGGACCGGAACTGAAGATCTATCAGTGTGGTCTTCCGAAAGAAATGGCAATCGAGCTGTTCAAGCCGTTTGTTATGAAAGAACTTGTTGAGAGCGGAGCTGCTCACAATATTAAGAATGCTAAGAAAATGGTAGAGCGTCTTCAGCCGGAAGTATGGGATGTGCTTGAAGATGTAATCAAAGAGCATCCGGTTATGCTGAACCGTGCTCCTACACTTCACCGTCTTGGTATCCAGGCATTTGAACCGATTCTGGTAGAAGGTAAAGCAATTAAGCTTCATCCACTGGTATGTACCGCATTCAATGCCGATTTCGATGGTGACCAGATGGCGGTTCATCTTCCGCTTTCTGTAGAAGCTCAGGCTGAGTGCCGTTTCCTTCTGCTTTCACCAAACAACCTTCTGAAACCGTCTGATGGTGGTCCGGTAGCTGTTCCTTCACAGGATATGGTTCTTGGTATCTACTATCTGACGCAGGAAAGACCGGGAGCCAAGGGAGAAGGAAAAGTATTCAAGAGTGTGAATGAAGCGATCCTTGCTTATGAAAACGGAGTTGTAACTCTTCACTCAAGAATCAAAGTACGTGTGACAAAGACGATGCCGGATGGAACAAAGAAGACCGGTACAGTAGAGTCTACACTTGGACGTTTCATTTTCAACGAAATCATTCCGCAGGATCTTGGTTTTGTTGATCGTGAAAAAGAAGGAAATGAACTGGTTCTTGAAGTGGATTTCCATGTAGGAAAGAAACAGCTGAAACAGATTCTTGAAAAAGTTATTAACACACATGGTGCGTCAGCTACAGCTGAAGTACTTGACCATGTAAAATCAATGGGATACAAGCTCTCTACAAGAGCAGCTATGACTGTATCTATTTCAGATATGACTGTACCGCCACAGAAACCGGAACTGATCGCAAGAGCACAGTCAACGGTTGATAAGATCACACGTAACTTCAAACGTGGTCTTATTACAGAAGAAGAGCGTTACAAAGAGGTTGTAGAAACCTGGAAAGAAACAGATGATGAGCTTACAGAAGCCCTTCTTACAGGACTTGATAAATACAACAATATCTTCATGATGGCAGATTCCGGAGCCCGTGGATCTGACAAACAGATCAAACAGCTTGCAGGTATGCGTGGACTTATGGCGGATACAACCGGTCATACGATCGAACTGCCAATCAAGTCAAACTTCCGTGAAGGTCTGGACGTACTGGAATACTTCATGTCTGCGCATGGAGCTCGAAAAGGTATGTCAGATACTGCCCTTCGTACAGCCGATTCAGGATACCTGACAAGACGTCTTGTTGACGTATCACAGGATCTGATCATCCGTGAGGTTGACTGTGTAAGCAAAGATGCCGAAATTCCGGGAATGTATCTGCATGCATTTATGGATGGAAATGAAGAAATCGAAAGTCTTCAGGAACGTATTACAGGAAGATATTCATGCTATACAATCTGTGACAAAGATGGCAATGTTCTTGTAAAGGCAAACCACATGATCACACCAAAACGTGCAGAAAAGATTATGAAATACGGTGTGGATGAAAATGGAAATTCACCGCTTAAGAAAGTGAAAGTCCGTACAATCCTGACCTGTAAATCACACATTGGTATCTGTGCGAAATGTTATGGTGCCAATATGGCAACAGGTGAACCGGTACAGGTTGGTGAAGCTGTCGGTATTATCGCAGCTCAGTCAATCGGTGAACCTGGTACACAGCTGACCATGCGTACTTTCCATAGTGGTGGTGTAGCCGGTGGAGATATCACACAGGGTCTTCCTCGTGTCGAAGAACTTTTTGAAGCAAGAAAGCCGAAAGGTCTTGCTATCATCACAGAAATCGCAGGTGTTGCAAACCTGAACGATACAAAGAAGAAGCGTGAAATCATCGTTACCAATCAGCAGACAGGTGAGACAAAGACTTATCTGATTCCTTATGGATCACGTATTAAAGTACAGGATGGAGCTGTTCTGGAAGCCGGTGACGAGCTTACAGAAGGTAGCGTGAACCCACATGACCTTCTTAAGATCAAAGGTCTTCGTGCTGCACAGGACTACATGCTTCAGGAAGTACAGAGAGTATACCGTTTGCAGGGTGTAGAAATCAATGATAAGCATATCGAAGTTATCGTTCGTCAGATGCTGAAGAAGATCCGCATCGAAGAAAGAGGGGATACTGAATTCCTTCCGGGAACAATGGTGGATGTCCTTGAGTTCAACGATGTAAATGAACAGATGGTAACAGAAGGTAAAGAACCTGCAACAGGAGAACAGATCATGCTTGGTATTACCAAGGCATCCCTGGCAACAGATTCCTTCCTGTCAGCTGCATCCTTCCAGGAGACAACCAAGGTTCTGACTGAGGCTGCTATCAAAGGTAAGGTTGACCACCTGATCGGTCTGAAAGAGAACGTCATTATCGGTAAACTGATTCCGGCAGGAACAGGTATGAGAAAATACCGTGACGTTAAACTTGATACAGGTCTTGGTATGGATATGGACGACGAAATCAGTTTTGATGATTTTGATATGGATGATGATACTGAGTCTGAAGTATCGGCAGAGACAGCAGAAACTGTTGAAACCGAAGAAAATGCTGACGAAACAGTTACAGTTGAAGAATAGGCTTTATATGCTAAGAGAAGCAGATACGTTGAATGGCGTGTCTGCTTTTCTTGCTTTAAAGACATGAAAAACAAAAATATTTGAAAAATAATTCCGATTCTTTAACACTTTACAAAAATAAAGGGTTGCAAAATATGAAAAAATACAGTAGCATATAAATAATCAATCGAAAATCAGGGGGTGTGATATGCTGGATTTAGCTCATATTGGTGAACGGATCAGAGAATGCAGAAAAAAGAAAATGATGACAATCCGGGTTTTGGGAGAATATACAGGACTTTCAGCGGGCTATCTGAGTATGCTGGAACAGAATAAGACATCTCCGAATGTGGACAGTCTTGCGCGAATTTGTGAAGCACTGGATATTGATATACAGTATGCACTGGAAGGGGAAATGCCGGGAAAGACGGTTATACACAGAGAAGAAATGAGTAAGCATCTTTATCCGGAAGAAAATATGACGGTTGAGGTTGCAGACTTTGGTCAGGGAGAATCGATTTTTGAATATATTACGATTGAACCGGGAGAATCTGCGAAAAAAGAAGAATATCGTCATGTCTTTTCGGAAATGTGTATGGTGATAAAAGGAACTCTGAATGTAGAGGTGGAAGGAAAAATTTGCAGTTTACATCCGGGAGACAGTGTATATATAAAGAGCAGAGAGCGTCATAGTATTTCCAATCCCGGAAAAGAACCTTGTGTCAGTATATGGGTATATCACCGGGATGTACCAAGACGGTTTGAAAGGAATGAAAATAAAATTGTGAAATAAATAGCATTCCTCTTGACAATCTTAGAGTATGGTTCTATAATAAGGAAAATTACACATATGAATAAATATTCATCTAAGTGAATTTACAAAATTGAACTGTTAAAACGGGGTTTCTTCGAAATTCACGCAACTCTGAAGACAGTGTTATTTACGAAAGTGTATAAAGATTGATTTTATACATACAATACGGACAATCTAATAATTAAACATAGACGTCATAGCGTGAAACTATGACCTTTGAAAGAAGACAAGGACGTCATGATGCAAATCATGGCGTTCTTTTGTTTACACTACTAGACTGCGGTCTAGTAAAGTATTACATTGTCGCAGAGGGACGGACATATCTGGTAAATATACCGTCTCAGAAGAACAAAAGTACATGAGAGGAGAACAAAAATGGACAGATTAACTCAATTGCGAGAGTACATGGAAAAAGAAAGACTGGATGCGTTTTATATTGCAAAGCCGGCGAATGTACGTTGTATCAGCGGATTTACGGGGGAAGACTCATTCCTTTTTATCACAAAGGCGAATCAGTATTTTATCACTGATGCAAGATACACAGAGCAGGCATCTTATGAATGTCCGGATTACGAACTTGTAAACTGGCGAATCAATTTTGGCTACAGCATGGGGAAAGCTGTTGCATATTGCGCAGCCAAAGATGGAGTTAAAACAATCGGATTTGAACAGGATCATCTGACATTTGAAAAATGGAACTCTATGCAGGCTGAACTCAGTGCTGAGATGGTTCCGACGCTGAACGTAATCGAAGGCTTCCGCGCGATCAAGACGCCGGAAGAGATCAAGAACCTTACCGTTGCCTGCGATATCGCATCCAGAGCATTTGAAAAAATTATAAAAGACATCCGTCCGGGTGTGACAGAAAAAGAAATCGCATCCAGACTTGCACATTACATGGTAATGGAAGGTGCAGATACCAAACCGTACGGTGGAATCGTTATTTCAGGAGCAAAGAGCTCTCTGCTTCACGGGATTCCGGACAGTAAGCCAATCGAATACGGTGATTTCGTATTGATGGATTATGGATGCCAGTACAAAGGTTATCTTTCAGATATGACAAGAACAGTAGTTGTCGGCAAGGCAGACGCCAAACAGAGAGAAGTTTATGATCTCTGCCGTCGTATGACAGAAGATACAGAAGCATCTGTAAGAGCCGGTGTGACAGGAACTTCCTGCTATGAAGCTTCGCTTGAAGCAATCAAAGATACAGAATACCTTCCGTATAATTATACAGGAATCGGTCATGGAGTTGGGCTGTTCGTCCATGAACTTCCGAATATCGGACTGAACTGTGAGAATATCTTACAGGAGAACAGCATAATGACAGTAGAACCAGGACTTTATATTCCGGGTTGGGGTGGTGTCAGACTTGAGGATCAGGGCATCATCACAAAAGACGGATATGAAAACCTGATCAGTGCTACACATGAGCTAATAGAATTATAAATGAAAAAGGAGGACAACATTTATGAAAAAGAAATTATTAGCAGCTTTACTTGCTACAGCAATGACAGTAACAATGTTTGCTGGCTGTGGTACACCGGGATCCAAAGATTCCAAGAAAGATGACAGCAGTGCTTCATCAGGAAAGAAGAGAATTACTTACACACTTCGTGAAGACCTTCCTTCTATGGATCCACAGAACAGTAACTCTATCTCATGTGCAACAGCAGAAATCTGCACCTATGCGATGCTGACACGTAACGTGGAAGGCGAAGTCAAACCAGATGCAGCTGAAAGCTGGGATATTTCAGATGATGGACTTACTTATACATTCCACCTTCGTGATGGACTGAAATGGTCTGACGGAGAAGATGTAAAAGCAGGCGATTATGTTTATGGTATCCAGAGACTTATGGATCCAGAAATGGCAAGCGATTACGCATTCATCGGATATATCCTCAAAAACGGTGCAGAAGTAAATAAAGGTTCTGTACCTGTCGATGAACTTGGCGTATCTGCACCAGATGACAAGACAGTTGTTATCGAACTTGCACATCCGGCTACATACTTCCTTAGTATGGCTGCTATGGCAACATTCGGTCCTACAAGAAAAGATTATGTAGAAAAATACGGAAAAGAATATGCAGCTGATCCGGAAAAATCTGTTTATAACGGACCGTTCAAGATGACAGAGTGGAAACACGGCGATGAAATGATCCTTTCTAAGAATGAAAATTACTGGGATGCAGACAGCATCAAGCTTGATGAAATCTGCGTAAAGACAGTTGCAGATGCTAAGACAGCGGTTGCTATGTGGGAACAGGGCGAAGTTGATATCACAATTGTACCTACTGAAATGACAGATCAGTATACAGAAAATACTGAATTCTACTATACAGGTGCAGATGATTACATCATGCTCAACATGTCAGAAGACAGACCGCTTGCTAACAAGAACCTGAGATTTGCTTTGAACTATGCAATCAACAGAACAGAATACAACAAGCTGGTTAACAATGACGTATATGACGTTGCACAGAGACTTGTACTTCCAAACGTGCAGGCGGCAGATGACCAGACATACGGAGAAGCTTATCCATATACACCATTCCCGGCAGAAAATGATAATGATAAAGCAAAAGAATATCTGGATGCAGCAATGAAAGAAATGGGCGTTTCTAATCCGGCAGACATCAAGATTACTCTTCTTACAACTGATACAGATGGTGCTAAGAAGCAGGCTGAAGTTCTTCAGGAACAGTATCAGAAGAACCTTGGTATTACAGTAGAAATCAACCAGGTAACTTACAAACAGAGACTGGAGCTGGAAACTAAGAAAGATTACGATATGGTAGTAACAGGATGGGTTCCGGACTACTCTGACGCATACTCTTATCTGGAACTGTGGATCAGCGATAGTCAGTATAACCACTCTGGATATGCGAACGCTGAATACGACAAGCTTCTTAAAGATTCTCAGACAGAGACAGATGCTAAGACAAGACAGGATATGCTGTTCCAGGCAGAACAGATCTTCCTTGGAGAAGATTCCGCTCTTGTACCGCTTCAGTTACGTAGAGACCAGTATCTGATCAATCCGAAGATTTCTAACTTCAATGTATACTTTGTCGGATATGACTTCGATCTGGTATATGCAGACATCAGCGAATAATACAGTTGGATGGTAACATACCTTGCGGTCGGCGCGGACTTACTGGTCCGCACCGGCTGCTTATTTGAGGGTTTTGATTATTTCGAGGGGTAGATTTGGTATGTATCAGCCAATAGGAAGTATGTGAAATAATCAAAGCTATCAAATAAAGAAAAATGAAGGGAGACAAAAGAATGGCAAAATATATAGCTAAACGAGTTGCATTAGCCATCGTAACACTTTTGGTACTTACAAGTGTTGTATTCGTCCTGGTTCGTCTGATGCCGGGAGATCCGTTCTCAAGTGACAAGATGACACCGGAGATCAAAGCGAATCTGGAAGCTTACTATGGTTTGGATAAACCGCTTGCAGAGCAGTATATAACTTATATGAAGAATGTGCTTCATGGTGATCTGGGGTACTCTATGAAGTATGAAAGTCAGACAGTTAACCGTATTATTGCTGACTCATTCCCATACTCAGCAGACCTGGGAATCCGTTCACTGTGCTTTGCACTGTTCTTCGGACTGATCCTTGGAATTGTAGCAGCACTGAATCGAGGAAAGAAACTGGACTTCGTCTGTATTTTGATTGCGATCATTGGTACATCGATTCCTGACTTCATCATGGGATCTGTACTTCAGTATTTCTTCGGAATCAAATGGCAGATTCTTCCGGTTGCGCAGTACACAAGCTTTAAGCACACAATTTTACCGTCAATCGCGGTTGGATTCTATACACTGGCATCCATTTCCCGTCTGATGCGTTCCAGTATGCTGGAAGTTGTATCTTCAGATTATACAAAGACAGCACGTGCGAAAGGTTTATCGGATTTCCGAATTACAGTTAAACATCAGATCCGTAATGCGATCACACCGATCATTACCATTATGGGACCGACAGTTGCATCTGTATTAACAGGAACATTCGTAATCGAGGCCCTTTTCGCAATCCCTGGAATGGGAAAACATTATGTAGACAGTATTAACATGGCAGATTATACACTGGTTCTTGGTATGACGATCTTCTACGGAGCATTCCTGATCGTGTCAATCCTGATTGTAGATATCTTATACGGTATTGTAGATCCGAGAATCCGTCTGAGTGGTAAAAAAAGGTAGGTGACGAGAAATGGCAGAAATTACAAAAGAACAGTTTAAAGTTGTAGGAAAAAATACAAAGACAATGGAGTCTATTTCCCGTCCGAATATTGGTTACTGGCAGGATGCATGGAGACGAATCCGCAAGAATAAGATTGCATTCTTCTCATTGTGCCTGATTGGACTTTATGTACTTATGGCGATCTTTGTTCCAATGTTCAGCAAATATGACATTGCAACACAGAGTGTGGCAGAGATGAACCAGAGCTTTTCAAAAGCACATTGGTTTGGAACAGACTCTCTTGGACGTGATCTCTGGGTTCGTGCATGGTCTGGTGCGAGAGTATCTCTGACAATTGGTTTTGCAGCCAGCATCATCAATGCAATCGTTGGATCTATCATGGGTGGTATCTCAGGATTCTACGGTGGCAAGATCGATATGGTTATCCAGCGTGTCGTTGACGTATTATACGGAATCCCAAGTCTGATCGTTACCATTCTTCTTATGGTAGTTGTTGGTAACGGTGTACACTGTTTGATTCTTGCTATGTGTTGCGTCGGATGGATCGGTGGATGTCGTTTCGTTCGTGGTGAAGTATTAAAACTGAGAGAATCTGATTTCGTATCTGCAGCCAAGATCCTTGGTGTGCCGGATATCGTAATCATTGTAAAACATATTTTACCGAATATCATGGGACTTATCATTACAAACCTGACAATGGCTATTCCGGGAGCTATTTTCCAGGAGGCATTCCTGAGCTATATCGGTCTGGGTATTAAACCACCGAACTGCAGCTGGGGTGTACTTGCAAAAGACGGAATCGCACAGCTGAGAATTCATCCGTACCAGGTATTTGTACCGGCATTCCTGATTTGTACAACAATGCTTGCGCTGAATCTTCTTGGTGATGGGCTTCGTGATGCATTTGACCCGAAACTTAGAGGAACCGAGTAGGAAGGAGTATAGAAGATGGAAAATTTATTGGAAGTAAAAAATCTGCAATTCTCTTTCCGTACATACGGTGGAGTTGTAAAAGCTGTTCGTGATGTCAGCTTTGAAGTACGTCCGGGAGAAATTCTTGGTATAGTTGGAGAATCCGGATGTGGAAAGAGTGTTACCTCTCAGTGCCTGATGAGACTGAATCCGGAACCGCCTGGATTCTTTGAAGGCGGAGAGATTCTTTATAAAGGAAAAGATGTTCTGAAAATGAACAAAAAAGAACTTCGTCAGTTCCGTGGAAAAGAGATCAGTTATATTTTTCAGGATCCTATGACCTCATTGAACCCGACAATGCGTATCGGAAAACAGATTGAAGAAGTATTCGTCGGAAGAAAAGGTATGAGTGCAGCTGAGAAAAAAGCAAAAGCACTTGAAATCCTTAAAATGGTAGGTATCTCTGATGGAGAACGCCGTTACAAACAGTATCCACATGAACTTTCAGGTGGTATGAAACAGCGTGTTATGATCGCGATCGCTCTGGTAGGAAGCCCGAGCATCGTTATTGCCGATGAGCCGACTACTTCTTTGGATGTTACAATTGAAGCGCAGATTCTTGATGTACTGAAAAATCTTCAGAAAACACTTGGGACATCTATTATCCTGATCACACATGACCTTGGTGTTATCGCAAAGCTTTGCGACCGTGTACTGGTTATGTATGGAGGAAAGATCGTAGAACGTGGATCTGTAGATGAGATTTTCTATGATACAGCACATCCTTACACAAAAGGACTTATGCATTCAATTGCCAAACTGGATACAGCAAAAGGCCACAAATTGCAGCCAATCGAAGGAACACCTCCGGATCTGTTTGCACCTCCGAAAGGATGTCCGTTCGCAGCAAGATGTGAATACTGCATGGAAATCTGTAAAGATATGCCGCCACAGACTTATGAGCTTTCAAAAGAACATGAAACCTGTTGCTGGCTGCAGCATGAATATGCACCGGATACAGACATGAGAAGAAAAGTAACTGAGAAAGGAGAGGTGTAAAATGGAAAATACAGAAAAAAAACAGCCTCTCGTACAGGTGAAAAACTTATGTAAATATTTTGAAATCAGCCGTAAAGAAACCTTAAAAGCGGTTGATGATCTTACATTTGATATTTATAAAGGTGAGACAGTCAGCCTGGTAGGTGAGTCCGGCTGTGGTAAATCTACAACAGGACGTACCATGATCAAGTTATACAATCCGACTTCGGGAAATGTATATTATGATGGAAAAGATATTTTCAAATACAATCATGCAGAGCAGAAAGAATTCTGTAAGAAGGTACAGATGATTTTCCAGAACCCGTATTCATCACTGAACCCACGTATGACTGTTAAGGATATCGTTGGAGAAGGTCTGAAACAGCATGGAATGTCAACAAAGGATGCAGATGCAAAAGTAGAGCAGCTGCTTGCTACAGTTGGTCTTAATAAAGATCATATGTCACGTTTCCCACACGAATTCTCAGGTGGACAGAGACAGCGTATCGGTATCGCACGTGCTCTTTCTGTTGATCCGGAATTCATCATCTGTGATGAGCCGATTTCAGCTCTTGATGTGTCTATCCAGGCACAGGTTATCAATATGCTGAAAGAACTGCAGGAAGAAAGAGGACTGACTTACCTGTTTATCGCGCATGACCTTAGTGTCGTAAAATATATTTCTGACCGTGTAGTTGTTATGTACCTCGGAACAATGGTCGAGACTGCTGAGACAGATGAACTTTATGCTCATCCGATGCATCCATATACACAGGCACTGCTTTCTGCAATCCCGGAAGCAGATCCGAATAAAGCAAAAGCGAACCAGCGTATTCCGATCAAGGGTGAGATCCCAAGCCCGATCAATCCGAAGAACTGCTGTCGTTTCGCTGAGAGATGTCAGCATGCGACAGAACGCTGCTTTAAGGAAATGCCGCAGATGAAAGAGATCGCTCCTGGACATAAGGTGGCATGCCATCTTGTAGAAGATAAATAAAAAGTAGTAATATAATAAAGAAGGCGAAGGACTTAAGAAGAGTTCTTCGTTTTCTTTTTGTTTTATGAGAAATTCCGATGGAACTTTCTGTGAAAAAAAAACTATATGCCTTGGCAGATTGAAAAATTTCCAGAAGAATTGTGCAGAATCACAAAATACGGATTGACACGAAAATATTGACAATATAAGGTAAAAACGATATTATATAGAGATGTAATTGTAATTAAAGTGTCATATCGTGTAATAGTTATGTAACAAATGAAAGTGAGTGTATATGGAACAGAGAAAATCAGCAAGGAGAAGATCGTCTGATGGAACTTCTAATAGAAATATGCGAAGTATCAATAACAGCAGAGAAGTAAGCAGACGGGCTAAGGGGAAGAACCGGTATGCTTATGAAGAAGACCGAAGATCTGCCCGATATTATGATGATGAGGAAGATTACTACAGAGAACGACCGAAAAAGAAATCATCTTCGAATGATAAGAAGAAAAGAAGACCGGAAGAAGACTATCAGAATATAAGAAAGATGTCTGATCCGGAGAATAATAAGAATCGTAAAAATAAACGGCGCAGAGGAAGAAAGAAAAATCGGGTAAGCAGAACGATTGGAATTATACTTGCAATTATCCAGTTTATCCTGTCTGTAGTACTTGCAGTGAATGTGATGCTGTTCAATGTACTTACTTCTACTTATTTCCTGGTACTGATCGGAGTACTGCTGATCCTGCTTGGAATTACCTTGCTGACACAGATAGCGGCAAAAGGAAAAGGAATTGGCGGAAAGATATTCTGTATACTGATCTGCATCATTCTGGGAGTGGGTTCTTTCTATATAGGAAAAGTAAATAATGCATTCCAGAAGATTACCGGAAGCAATAAGAAAACAAGTTCCATGGTAGTTGCGGTAAAGGCGGATGATAATGCAGATACTTTATCAGCAGCAGCCGGATATACATTTGGTGTTCAGTATGCGACTGGTGGAGACCAGACGAAGTCGGCAGTCAAACAGATTGAAAAGGAACTGGGACAGAACATTACTCTTCAGGAATACAGTAATCTGGGAGAAGAAGCACAGGCATTATATGACGGAGAAGTAGATGCGATTATCTACAACTCAGCTTACAGTAATATTATCAAGGAACAGTATTCAACCTTTACAAAGGATACAAAGGTTATTTATAAGCACAATATTGTTGTTGAAATTGAAAGCGATACATCTGATGAAAGCGTTACAAAGCCATTTGCGGTTTATTTGAGTGGTATTGATACAAATGGTGATATCACAGAACAGGGACGAAGCGATGTCAATATCGTAGCGGTTGTTAATCCGACGAGCCATCAGGTATTACTGATTACGACCCCTAGAGATTATTATGTACCAATCCCGGGAGTATCCGGAGGACAGGACGACAAACTGACACATGCAGGAATCTATGGTGTGGATGTGTCTATGCAGACGCTGGAAGAACTTTATGATACAGATATCGAATTTTTCGGAAGAGTTAATTTTACATCTATGACCAGTGTGGTTGATGCACTTGGCGGACTGGATGTTGAATCAGATCTCGAATTTGATACAGGATGGGAGTCGGGTGCAGAGATTCATGTAAATGAAGGAATGAATCATTTTGATGGTATTAGTGCACTTGCTTTTTGCCGTGAACGTCAGGCACTGCCAGACGGGGACAACGGAAGAGGAGTCCATCAGCAGGCAGTTATCACTGCAATCATTAAAAAGATGATGTCACCGGCAATGCTCCGTGGGGCAAGCGATATTATTGAAAGCGTCAGCGATGGTGTGGATACGAACTTTACTTCCAGCCAGATCCAGTCGCTGATCAAGACTCAGCTCAGAACCAATGCAAAATGGAATATTTATTCCGTGGCAGCGGATGGAACCGGGGGAACAGATATCTGCTATTCTTCAGGAGATGAAGAGCTTTATGTAACGTATCCGGATGAAAATTCAGTGGCTGAGATCATTGGATTGATCAAAAAAGTAAAAGACGGAGAAATAATCGAAGGATCCGTAAGTACAGAATAAAAATGAAGAAAAAGTCAAGGTATGATTTGGAAAATATTTTTCAGAATACCTTGACTTTTTTTTTGCAATATACTACAATAAACAAGCGTGCGAAAAACGATGCACTGTTTTTCTGCGCATTTTAAACAGAACTTGTTTAAAATCGTAACCAATTATTACTTCATAGGAGGTGAAAGAGATGCCAACATTTAACCAGTTAGTAAGAAAAGGTCGTCAGACAGCTGTAAAGAAATCTACTGCACCGGCTCTCCAGAAAGGATACAATTCTTTGAAGAAAAGAGCTACAGACACATCTGCACCACAGAAGAGAGGTGTGTGTACAGCAGTTAAGACAGCTACACCGAAGAAACCGAACTCAGCTCTTAGAAAGATCGCCAGAGTACGTCTTTCAAACGGAATCGAAGTAACAAGCTACATCCCAGGAGAAGGTCACAACCTTCAGGAACATAGCGTTGTTCTTATCCGTGGAGGAAGAGTAAAGGACCTTCCGGGTACAAGATACCATATCGTTCGTGGAACACTTGATACAGCAGGTGTTGCAAAGAGACGTCAGGCTCGTTCTAAATACGGAGCAAAGAGACCAAAAGACGCAAAGAAATAAGCACTTGATTTTAGTGTAAAACGAAACTAAATCGTATCACAAACAGAACTATGAGAATAGTTGGTTGCGGGTTTAATTCAGATATCGCCTGCCACGTGGCAGGCATCGGAGATTGTCCCGCCAACGATACACATAGAAAGACACATGTGAGTACCGATGAATTATTCACGCAAAGCAAAGCTTTGCCAATATGTATAAGGAGGGAAGAACCGTGGCACGTAAAGGACATACTCAGAAAAGAGACGTATTAGCGGATCCGTTATACAACAACAAGGTAGTTACAAAGCTTATCAACAACATCATGCTTGACGGTAAGAAAGGTGTAGCTCAGAAAATTGTATACGGAGCATTTGACAAAGTCGCAGAGAAAGCTGAAAAACCAGCTATCGAAGTATTTGAAGAAGCAATGAACAACATCATGCCTGTACTTGAAGTAAAGGCAAGACGTATCGGTGGAGCTACTTATCAGGTACCGATCGAGGTAAGAGCAGACAGAAGACAGGCTCTTGCACTTCGCTGGCTTACACTGTACTCTCGTAACAGAGGCGAGAAGACAATGGAAGAAAGACTTGCAAATGAAATTCTTGATGCGGCTAACAACACTGGCGCATCTGTAAAGAAGAAAGAAGACATGCACAAGATGGCAGAAGCAAACAAAGCATTTGCTCACTATCGTTTCTAATTATAGGAGGAAAAAATCTTGGCTGGAAGAGAATATCCATTAGAGAGAACCAGAAATATCGGTATTATGGCGCATATTGATGCTGGCAAGACCACTCTTACAGAGCGTATCTTATACTATACCGGTGTTAACTATAAGATTGGTGATACTCATGAAGGAACTGCTACCATGGACTGGATGGAACAGGAGCAGGAAAGAGGTATCACAATCACTTCAGCAGCTACAACATGTCATTGGACACTTGAAGATCATACAAAACCGAAAAAAGGTGCTCTTGAGCATCGTATCAATATCATTGATACTCCGGGACACGTTGACTTCACTGTAGAGGTTGAACGTTCACTTCGTGTACTGGATGGTGCTGTAGGTGTATTCTGTGCTAAGGGTGGTGTTGAGCCTCAGTCAGAAAACGTATGGCGTCAGGCAGACACATACAACGTACCAAGAATGGCCTTCATCAACAAGATGGACATCTTAGGTGCAAACTTCTACAATGCTGTAGAACAGATTAAGACAAGATTGGGTAAGAACGCTATCGTTCTTCAGTTACCAATCGGTAAAGAAGATGATTTCAAGGGAATCATCGACCTTATGGAAATGGAAGCTTACATCTACAATGATGACAAGGGTGATGACATCACAGTATGTGAAATCCCGGATGACATGAAAGAAGATGCTGAGCTTTACCATACAGAACTGGTTGAAAAGATTTGCGAATTGGATGACGAACTTATGATGATGTATCTTGAGGACGAAATCCCGACAGTAGATCAGCTCAAAGCAGTTCTTAGAAAAGCTACTTGTGAATGTACAGCAGTACCGGTTTGCTGTGGATCTGCTTACAGAAACAAGGGTGTTCAGAAACTTCTGGATGCAATCGTTGAATATATGCCGGCTCCGACAGACATCCCGCCAATCCAGGGTGTTGACGAAGATGGTAATGAAGTAGTAAGACATTCTTCAGATGAAGAACCTTTCTCTGCACTTGCATTCAAGATCATGACAGACCCGTTCGTAGGTAAGCTTGCATACTTCCGTGTATATTCAGGAACTATGAATTCAGGTTCTTATGTATTGAACGCTACAAAGAATAAAAAAGAACGTGTTGGACGTATCCTTCAGATGCATGCTAACAAGAGAATGGAATTGGATAAAGTATATTCAGGAGATATCGCAGCAGCGATCGGATTCAAGTTTACAACTACAGGTGATACAATCTGTGATGAACAGCATCCGGTAATCCTTGAATCTATGGAATTCCCAGAACCAGTTATCGAGCTCGCTATCGAGCCTAAGACAAAAGCTTCTCAGGGTAAACTTGGTGAATCTCTTGCAAAACTTGCAGAAGAAGACCCAACATTCCGTGCTCATACTGATCAGGAAACAGGTCAGACAATCATCGCCGGAATGGGAGAACTTCATCTTGAAATCATCGTAGACAGACTTCTTCGTGAATTCAAGGTAGAAGCTAACGTAGGTGCTCCGCAGGTTGCATACAAAGAGTCCTTCACAAAAGCAGTTGATGTTGACAGCAAGTATGCTAAACAGTCAGGTGGACGTGGACAGTACGGACACTGTAAAGTTAAATTTGAACCAATGGATGTCAATGGTGAAGAAACATACAAATTCGATTCTACTGTTGTCGGTGGTGCAATTCCGAAGGAATACATTCCGGCTGTAGGCGAAGGTATTGAAGAAGCCATGAAAGCTGGTATTCTTGGTGGATTCCCTGTAGTAGGTATTCATGCAACCGTATATGATGGTTCTTACCATGAAGTCGATTCTTCAGAAATGGCATTCCACATTGCAGGTTCTCTTGCATTCAAAGATGCTATGAAGAAATCTGACCCGGTACTCCTTGAGCCTATCATGAAAGTTGAAGTTACTATGCCGGAAGAGTACATGGGAGATGTTATCGGTGATATCAACTCTCGTCGTGGACGTATCGAAGGTATGGATGACCTCGGCGGTGGAAAGATCGTTAGAGGATATGTTCCGCTTTCAGAAATGTTCGGATACTCTACAGACCTTCGTTCCAGAACTCAGGGACGTGGAAACTACTCAATGTTCTTCGAAAAATATGAGCCAGTTCCGAAGTCTGTTCAGGAAAAGATTTTATCTAACAAAAACGCATAAAAAATACGAAAAAGGCTTGAAAAACTGTACTTTATGAAATATAATCAGTATTAGCCGAGTTAAAACATCGTAAACTAAAATGCCCTATTGGGTGGTATATTTAAGGAGGATATTCAAAATGGCAAAGGCTAAATTTGAAAGAACAAAACCGCATTGTAATATCGGTACCATCGGACACGTTGACCATGGTAAAACAACTCTTACAGCTGCTATCACAAAGACACTTGCAGCAAGAGTACCAGGAAACACAGCAGAGAACTTTGAAGATATCGATAAAGCTCCAGAAGAGAGAGAACGTGGTATCACAATTTCTACAGCTCACGTTGAGTACCAGACAGAGAAACGTCACTATGCACACGTTGACTGCCCAGGACATGCTGACTACGTAAAGAACATGATTACAGGAGCTGCTCAGATGGATGGAGCTATCCTTGTTGTAGCTGCTACTGATGGTGTTATGGCTCAGACAAGAGAGCATATCCTGCTTTCTCGTCAGGTAGGTGTACCGTACATCGTTGTATTCATGAACAAATGTGATATGGTAGACGACGACGAACTTCTTGAACTCGTTGAAATGGAAATCCGTGAACTTCTTGATGAATATGAATTCCCAGGAGATGACACTCCGATCATCCAGGGATCAGCTCTTAAAGCTCTTGAAGATCCGAACGGACCATGGGGAGACAAGATCATGGAACTTATGGATGCAGTTGATTCATACATTCCGGATCCAGAACGTGATACAGACAAACCATTCCTTATGCCTGTAGAAGACGTATTCTCTATCACAGGACGTGGTACAGTTGCTACTGGTAGAGTAGAACGTGGTGTACTTCACGTATCTGATGAAGTAGAAATCGTTGGTATTAAAGAAGAAACACGTAAAGTAGTTGTAACAGGTGTTGAAATGTTCCGTAAACTTCTTGATGAAGCTCAGGCTGGTGACAACATCGGTGCTCTTCTTCGTGGTGTTCAGAGAAACGAAATCGAAAGAGGACAGGTTCTTTGTAAACCAGGTTCAGTAACTTGCCACCACAAGTTTACTGCACAGGTATACGTTCTTACAAAAGATGAAGGTGGACGTCATACTCCATTCTTCAACAACTACAGACCACAGTTCTACTTCCGTACAACAGACGTAACAGGTGTTTGCGAACTTCCAGAAGGAACAGAAATGTGCATGCCTGGTGATAACGTAGAAATGACAATCGAACTGATCCATCCAGTAGCTATGGAACAGGGACTTCGTTTCGCTATCCGTGAAGGTGGACGTACTGTAGGATCAGGACGTGTTGCTACAATCATCGAGTAATACAATCTGAAAATAGATTTGTTATCGCAAGATAACTTGTGTCCAAACGTAAGATACCCCAGAAACCTTGTGTTTCTGGGGTTTTTCTGTACTCTAAGAAAAGAATTGCTTGTAAAATTATCAGATTAGAAACAGTGAAACGTTTATCAGAAAGATGAAATACGGATAAATTTAAAATTGAAAAATCAGTCTAGCGGTGCCAAAACGGTGCCAAAAAGAAACTCCTGCGAATATTTGCTATTCACAGGAGTAATTTTTTTACCAGCCTTTGATCTGTTTGATCTGTTCAGCACGTTCCGGATCACGATGATATTGCAGTTTCAGACGGATCGTTTCCACAACTTCCTGTCTGGCTTCATCATCAAGCTGATAGAACGATGTGAGCAGATTATCTACATCAGGCATACTGTTCTTACCGAAAAGATACATCAACGGGTACATAGAATTTTTTAAATAAGTCTTTACACGGCTTGCGTCTAATGCTCCGTTCAAACCGTCTGGAAGTGTAGGATAAATCTCTTCTTCCTTAATTGTGCCAGAAAATGGACTGGCAGAACATATCTCATTCACATCAATTTGTAATTCATTTGCAAGTCTTAAAGCAAAATCAAATCGAATATTGGAATCTTTTTGAATAATTGAATATAAGGTTGTGGCACTGATTCCGGTTGCCTTTGCAATTTTACGGACATTTGTGCCTTTTTCATCAAGATATTTCTTTAAATTTTTACCGTCACCCATAGAATCCTCCTTTTTCATATATTGCAAAATTACGAAAAACATAAATCTATAGAATATCATAGCACAGACCTGGAATAAAATAAAGAGAAAATAATATACGAAATTCGTAAAAATATGTTTACGAAATATTGACAATGAAATAAATACATGATATTATCAATTTACGAAATTCGTACAGATATAGAAATACAGTAAACGTATTCTGTATCTGGAGAGGAAAGGAGGATGCAGTATGGCAAGCTACAATTATATGATGAGTGCTGATGAAGTGGCACAGGAATTAAACTGCTCAAAATCTTATGCTTATAAACTGGTGAAAGCTATGAATAAGGAACTGGCTGCACAGGGATATATTACGATGGCTGGAAGAATACCAAAGGCGTTTTGGGCAAAAAAGATGTATGGCTATGAAATAGCAGGAAATTAAGGAGGATTAATATGGCTTACAGAGAAAAAGACACAAAAAAATGGACAGCCCAGTGGTTTGAGACAAATGTTATGGGTGAGAAGAAAAAACGCAGAAAGCGTGGATTTGAAACAAAGCGAGAAGCATTGGAGTTTGAACGAAGTAAAAAGTTGAGCACTGAGCGAAGTATGGATATGAAACTGAGCGATTTTATTGAGATTTATTTTTCAGACAAACAGAATGACCTAAAAGATCGAACAATCAAAAATAAAAGATATATGATGCAACAGCATATCGTTCCATACTTTGGAAATCAGATGATGAGTGAGATCAAGGCTTCACAGATTATTCAGTGGCAGAATGAAATTCAGAAAAAAGGATATTCAGATTCTTATCTGAGAATGATTCAGAATCAGTTGACCAGTCTGTTTACACATGCAGCTAAAATATATGATTTGCCAGTTAATCCATGCAAGAAAGTGAAACGAATGGGAAATTCGGATTCGAGAAGTTTGAACTTCTGGACACTGGACGAGTACAAACAGTTTATACAGACAATGGAGCCGGGAACAAGATATTATCTTATATTTGAGATGCTGTTCTGGACTGGGTGCAGGATTGGGGAGCTGCTTGCAATTACAAAAGCTGATATCAATTTTGAAAAGAATCAGCTTAGTATCAATAAGACTTATTACCGAACAGGAATGCAGGATATTATCACAGAACCAAAAACAAAACAGTCCTTTCGAACAATCGAAATTCCAGAATTTTTGAAAGAGGAAATTAAGGAATTTGTAGATGGTCACTACGGAATGCCGGATACAGAAAGATTGTTTCCGGTTGTTCAGGAAGCGGTACAGCATAAGATGAAACGGCAGATTGAACTGGCAGGAGTAAAGAAAATCCGAGTGCATGATCTCAGACACAGTCATGTGGCTTATCTCATTGAGAAAGGTGTAGAACCGTTACTGATCCGGGACAGATTGGGTCATAAAGATATTCGTATCACATTGAATACTTATGGACATCTTTATCCAAATCAGCAGAGGAAGATTGCAAATCTGCTGGATAATGAAAATGCAGTTACCGGATTGGGAGAAGAAAGAGATGAATGTTGAAAAGGCAAAAGAAAAAGCCCAGATAAATAATCTGAGCAAGTTCTCTGATAATCAGATTAACTGATATACCATCTTGGCAGATTCAGTATATCACGAATCGAGAAATACGACAATTCCCGAATATCTGTTCATCAGAGACTTGCCCGGAAGGGCAGGAGGAGATGATGGAATGAATATGAATGAAAAAAACAAAATTAAGAATTGCAGAATAGAACCAAAACTGAAACTGATCAATATGGATTCAGTAGAGGTGGAACAGGTAGAATGGCTGCTTTATCCGTTTATTCCTTATGGAAAAGTGACCATTATACAGGGAGATCCAGGAGAAGGAAAGACAACAATGGTACTTCAGATTATTGCAAAACTGACCAGAGGAGAGCCGATTCTTCCTGTTACTGATACAACAAAAGAAAAACGAAGTGATGAAGTCGGTAGTGAGAATGAAGATCTAGATGCCAAAGATAATATTCAGGAACAGTCTTTTATGTCACCTGTAAATGTGATTTATCAGACAGCGGAAGATGGTCTAGGAGATACTATCAAACCCAGATTACTTGCTGCAGGTGCAGATTGTTCGAGGGTGCTGGTGATTGATGACAGTGACCAGCCACTGACAATGGCAGATGCCAGATTAGAAGAAGCAATCGTGCAGACAAAAGCCAAAATGGTTGTTCTTGATCCGATTCAGGGATTCCTGGGAGCAGAGGTAGACATGCACAGGGCAAATGAGATCAGACCACTGATGAAGCGTATCGCAGTGCTGTCAGAAAAATATCACTGTGCAGTCATTTTAATCGGTCATATGAACAAAAACAGCAACGGCAAATCTTCTTATCGAGGACTTGGCTCCATTGATTTTCAGGCTGCTGCAAGAAGTGTTCTGATTGTCGGGCGAGTGAAAGATGAACCGGAAGTAAGAGTGGTATGTCATACGAAGAGTTCTCTTGCACCGGAAGGAACTTCCATTGCATTCAGACTGGATAAGAATAATGGGTTTGAATGGATTGGAGAATATGATATCAGTGCCGATGAACTTCTTAATGGAGATGGCAGAGGACAGAAAGGTCGGAAAGCAAAAGAATTTCTCCTTGAGATACTGGCAAATGGAGGAATGACTCAGAAGAAAATTGCAGAAAAAGCAGAAGCCAGAGGAATCAAAAGTAAAACGCTATGGAACACCAAACGGGAACTTGAAATTGATTCCGTAAAACGTGGAAACCAATGGTATTGGATGCTGCCAGAATAAAAATGGAAGATGGCAAGATTACCATTTCTTAAGAAGAGGGAATCTTGCCACCTTGAAAGGAGAATAGATGCAAAATAAAAATGTACAGATTCCATACGAGTTATTCTTTCAACTCCTACAATATTTTTTGATGGATAACTACGATGGCGAAGAAATAATCCGGTTGGGATTGGAGAAAAAACTGGATGCAATGGTGAATCGTGAAGTATACAGCAAATCCAAAACAGCACCAACGGAAGAAGAAAGAGAAAAGTTCCGGCAGGAATATCTGGACAGACGGGGAATACCGGAGAACTTTCGATGGTAAAGGTTCTTTCTGAACACTTTATTACAGGAGCGTGTCACGCACCTGTAGATAGCAGACAAGTAGAAAGCTGGTAAGATGTAGTCGGGAGTTGGTTGGTGGAGAAGAGAATTTTCAAAAGGGAGCCCTGATTCAGGGCGTCCCTGCGGAAACGCTAAATGAAAGGAGAATGGCATAATGCGAGAAGGAAGATTAGGATATAACAGTTATAACAAAAGATATGGATTATTATCATCAGATCTATGGATTGATACAGGATTTCACTGTGGAGAATGCCTGGAAGTGTTGCTTGATGATGAATGGGTTCAGACTAGAATGGAAATGAATCCTGCAAGAGAATGGTATCTTGTAGGAACACCGTATTGTGGTGATCTGGAATATATCCGGGCAAGGATACCGGGATAATTCAGTATACAAGTAACGCAGGAGTGAACCGACCAACGGGAGGAATAGCCCCCCGGCAGGGCGCAAGGGTACTTTTGATGGACGGTACGACTGTCGAAAGTGCTTTTGCGTTACTTTTGAAAAAAGTAACAAAACCGCCGTATCCGGCGAAAGTTTCTTAATATCGCTATTACTGGCGTGAATAAAAATTATGTGCCATATCTAGCACTTGATTAGAAAAGAGGTGAGAAACATTATGATAAAACGAACAATTAGCGGTATGATTGGGAAAGGTTCTCTGGCTCATAACAGGAGAGAGTTTTTCGCAGAGAATGTAGACCCAGACAGAGTACAATTAAATATTTGTTACCAGAATGAAAATCTGAAAGAAGTTTACAAAGAGTTATTTGATGATGCTGTGGAGAGATACAATACCGGGAAAAGAAAAGACCGGAAGATTACAAATTACTATGAAAAAATCCGGCAGGGAAAACAGGAAAAGTTGTTCCATGAAGTGATTTTCCAGATTGGAAACCGAGAAGATATGGCTGTTGGAACAGAAGCAGGAGATCTGGCTGTAAACGTACTGGATGAGTATGTAAAAGATTTCCAGAAACGGAATCCGACACTTCGGGTATTTAGTTGCTATCTGCATCAGGATGAGGCTACTCCACATCTCCATATTGACTTTATTCCTTATGTGACGGGCTGGAAAGGAAAAGGAATGGATACCAGAGTTTCACTGAAACAGGCATTAAAAAGTCTTGGATTTCAAGGTGGAAATAAGCATGATACGGAACTGAATCAGTGGATAAATCATGAAAAAGAAGTTCTGGCAGAGACTGCAAAGCAGTATGGAATTGAATGGGAACAGAAAGGTACTCATGAGGAACATCTGGATGTCTATAACTTCAAGAAAAAAGAACGGAAAAAGGAAGTACAGGAATTGGAGCAGGAGAAAGAGCATCTAACTGCTGAAAAAGAAGAATTAACAGCACAAATTGCAGAATCCAGAGCAGATATCCAGAATTTAAAAGACGATAAGGAACAGGCAATCAAGGCGAAGCAAGAAGCAGAACAAAAGGCAGGGAGCGCAGAAAAAGAACTAAAAAGCCTGGAAGATCGCAGAGAACAGCTACAACCGATTATGGATAGTGTGAGCAAAGAAATCAAAGAATATGGAACGGTTAAAATGTTACTGCCGGAGGCGGGCACGCTAGAACGGGCAGTAACCTATCGAGACAAAAAAATTAAACCACTGTTTCTTCAAATAAAGAATAAGGTTGCTGTAATGGCGGCTCAGGTTAAAGAACTCACGAAAGAGGTGGAAGGGTGGAAGAAAAAATATCAAAAGGTGAAACAGAAATATAATGCTATTCAGAGAGAACTGGATGATATACGTAAAGACAATCAGAAATTGTCAGAAGAAAAAGATATATTACAAGGTGTTTCTGATAGGTATGATCGTGTTGTGCGTGTTCTTGGAATAGAAACTGTAGATACAGCAGTACAGCAGGATATTCAAAACGAGAAAGTCCTGGAAGAAAAGCGACGGATGGAGCAAATGCCGAAGGGAAATATTCATGAAAGATTGGCATGGGGAATGAAAAAGAGCGAGATGGAGAATCAGCAGCGTAAGAAAACTAAATCAAAAAACAGAGAAATGGAGAGATAAGATTATGGAAAAACACATTTATGATGAAAAGAACGGATTAAGATATACTTTGCAAGGAGATTATTATTTGCCAGATTTGGCACTGAATGAAGAAGAACCGACATATGGAAAATATGGAATGTTACGAAAACAATTTCTGAAGGAACACAGATCAGCAAAATATCAATACTTGTTGTTGACTGGAAAGCTGACGGAACATCTGAATCAGATCGATCAGGAGAGCAGAGAACAGGTGGAAATGCTTATGGAACAGATGGCAGAAAAACAGGGTGTAACTGAAGAATTAAAGGTACGGAATCAGATGAAGTGGGTTAGGCTGATGAATAATATAAAAGCCAGTGCAGAAGAAATGGTGTTGAGAGAAACACTTTATATATAAGTATTGTTTGTAAAGGACTGAACAGGAAAAGCACAATACTATCCTGCTTATTAAGATTTATTTCACATCTCTTGATTTTTATTACGGTTACTGATATAGTTATTACAGTAACCGTAATAAGGAGGGGATGCTATGAGGGATAATGTGAAAAGTGGTGCACTCACAGAAGTGACATTCTATATTTTGCTTTCACTCTATTCACCTAAACACGGATATGCTGTCATGCAATTCATTGAAGAAAAAACAGGTGGGCGGCTTTCATTGGGAGCAGGTACTTTATATGGTGCATTAAATTCAATGCAGGAAAAGGGATGGATTGAGCTTTTCGGAGATAGTGAAGGTAGAAAAAAAGAGTATCTTATCACTGTAAAAGGAAAGGAGATAGCTGAAAAAGAACTTATCAGACTTCGTGAACTTGTAGGCATTGCAAGCGGAATTGTAGGAGGTACACTATGAGTAAAAAGTGTTATCGTTTTTTTGGTGGGCTATTGACGGTACAGAAAAACTGGCTGAATAAGATGGCTGAAAAAGGTTATCGCCTTATTCGAACGGGGAAATTACTCTATGAATTTGAAAAATGTAAGCCAGGTCAAGTTCAATATTGCGTGGAGTTTATAGGACAAAAATCAAAAGCTAATGCTGAAGATTACCATGATTTCTTGGAAGAAATGGGATATTCCGTATTCTATAAAAATATCAATCTTAATTATTCTGTTGGCAAAGTTCGCTGGCGTCCGTGGGCTGAAATTGGCGGTCGTATTGCAACAAACACTACAACATTTAACAGGGAATTGCTGATTGTAGAAAAAGAAAATGATGGAAAACCTTTTGAACTTCATACGTCCTATGAAGATAGGGCAAATTATTACAGTAATTTGCGAAATCCCTGGCTTTTATTAATGCTTATGCTCGCAGCATTTGCTACCGTAAATCGGTCTGTTATTTTAGGCATAATTGCTGTGATTTTTCTAATTCCTGTCATTATATACCAGTTGCAAATTATGAAAAATAGGCATGAAGCGAAGATGAAGGAGTGGTGATTCAGGATAACAAGGTTGGTTTAACTGATGCAATGTAATACACTGTCGTTTGAGGGTTAGTAGCCCGTTCTTAAATTTGTGGGCAGTTTGTTGCTGATGATATAAATATTAGAGAAAATTAATTGAAAGTTAAAAAAAGAAAGTAATAAGTAAACAAAGGCTCAATTGTAAACATGTATTGGGAACGCTATAATGGAAATAAGGACAGGAGGTGTGAACAATGCGTATTGGTGAGCAGATAAAAAACTATCGAAAAACTGAGGGATTAACACAAGAACAGGTGGCAAATTATCTGGGTGTTTCTACTCCTGCGGTAAATAAATGGGAAAAGGGAAATACATATCCGGATATCTCATTACTTCCAGCTTTGGCACGATTATTGAAAATTGATATGAATGAATTGTTTTCGTTTCGTGAAGAATTGACCGAAAAAGAGATTGGACAATTTGTGAATGAACTTTCGGAAGTTTCATTGGACAGCTTTACAAAGGCTTTCGAGATGGCATCTCGTAAAATACAGGAGTATCCTCATTGCGACTTATTAATTTATACGATCGCAACCGTTCTGAACGGATCTTTGACTTTGTCAGATCTTAATGACGAAGAACGAATGGAATATAATACAGCTATTATTGAGTGGCTGGAACGAACAGCAGATAGTCAGGTTGAAAGAGTGAGAAATTCAAGCGTTTTTATACTTGCAACAAAATATGTCCAAATGGAGAAATATGAAGAAGCAAATGTCCTTTTGAAAAAAATTCCTGATACTGTAATTGATGCAACGATTATGAAAACAAGTGTATTAGCACATCAGGAAGGAACAGATACTGCTGCATTATTCTTAGAAGGGAAATTGCTACAGGCAGTTATCAATATCCAAAGCTACTTGTATAAGTTAATAGAAATGGAAGAAGAGACAGGAAATCATGATAAAGCAGAGAAAATTGCTGAGATTACAGATCACATGATATCATTGTTTGGACTATGGAATTACGGCAACACAGTGCCATATCTGCTGATTGCTGGATATCGAAAAGATGTAGAAAAATGTATCCAGTTAATTAAGCGATTATTAAGTGAATCACAGAAGCCTTGGAATATGACACAATCCCCTTTGTATTACAGGTATGAAGATACTGCACAGGGAAAAGCTTTTTCGGGAGTTGGAAAAAATTTTGTTCGTGAATTGTATTCGGAAATTGAAAATAAGAAAGAGTATGAATTCTTGAGAGGGAATAAGGAACTCGAATTAATTTTTGAGGAACACTTGAAATAGGTTGTAAAAATGTATGGAAATAGATATAGTTGAGAAAGAAGAAAATTTTTGACATTTCCACAGATGCGTGCTAATATGATTATAGAAAAAGAGTGCTACCGATAGACGGTTAGTCCGTTTTACTATTTAGAATATCATCAAAGATAACCGCTTAGTTTACCAGACCAGGGCGGTTATTTTTGTGGTTTATGATTATCTTTGCCTAATGTATATCCGATACTAAAGCAGGTTAAGCCGAAGCTCACTACTGCTATGAAGTCAATAATACTCATTGGCTTAGCCCTCCTTTCCAATGGATTCCTTTACAGGTTTCTATGTAATCAGAGGGTCACAGTCCCTCTGGAGAAGGACTAACCGCCTACCGTTATGGTAGCACCCATGTTTCGATTATAACAGTTAAAAATTACCGGTGCAATATAAAGTTGGTAGAGAAGTATCTAGTATCTACAAAAGAAAATCGGTTTGAGTATTCTCCGGTGCCAAAACGGTGCCAAGAAATCAGGCAAATCAAAATAGGTGGTGCAATTCAGCCGTTTTTCACTGTATTTTGGAGAGAAAACCATAAAAAATATGAGGTAAAACGGGATTAAAGTATCGTGAAGGTGGACGTACTGTAGGATCAGGACGTGTTGCTACAATCATCGAGTAATATTCGTGATGGCATTGAGCCGTGCAATAAGTAAATAATATCAGGGAAGAGTGCTTGCATTTCTTCCCTGTATTTTTTTACTTATTTATAGGGCGAAATCCCGCGAGTGAATGAGTTAGTCGAAAAATCCCACGCTATATCTGATTTTTCTGAATCAAATAAATCTTAAGAGCAAGTTCTATTTCCGTATGTCTGGAATTATCTCTCAAATCAATTTCAAGTAAATCACAAATTTTCTGAAACCGATATTTCACAGAATTATAATGTAAAAAAAGCTTTTCAGATGCCAGCTTTAAATTCCATCCACAGTTGATGATAGACTGTAGTGTTTCAATCAGGTTTGCATGATGCTGGTCATCGTATTGCTGCAGAGGCTTTACATATTTATCGCAGAATTCAATTGCCTCGTTATTGGATGAAATAGAAAATAATAAACGATAGATTCCAATCTGATCATAAAAGAACAGACGGTTAAATTGCTGAATCTGATAGACAGTCTGGATGACCTGCTTTGCCTGTTGGTAGCTGTTGTGAATATTGATAATGTCATCTACATACATTCCAACTCCCATTGAAATAGTAAAAGGAACGGCGTTCAACAGACTGTGCTGGATTTGACTGAATGTATCTGCAAGGGTTTTACGGGCGCTGACAGGCAATTTTCCAGTGATCAGAAAAGCAATAAAGTCACTCTGTGAATAATAAATAGTGGAAGGGAATGCCTGCTTGATACACTTAATAGAAGTATCAAAAATCCGGTCTGTATATTTCTGAAGCTTTTCATTTGTTCCGGTATCCAGATCACGCAGATAATACTTTTTAATATTGTTTATATCGATGATCGCAACAAATCCGCCGCCGTCCAGATCCCAGCCGTATAAATGGGCACGTGTATTGATCTCTTCACGTGTTTTGACGTTGTTAAGCATTAGATCACCTACAAAAGAAGAGTAATATTTCTCTTCGATCATCCGGTTACTGATTCGGATCTGCATACGCAGGATAATTACGATACTGGCATATTCGATCGCTGTTTTGTAGATATTGGAGTCAGTATCCGGATATGTCCGGTCAGAACGGTCAGAAAGAAGCATAATATATCCAAATTTCTGCTCTTTATTGACAACGTCGATACACTGATATTTCTCTCGGTATTCATTTAAAATAATTTCATATGATAATCCCTTCAGATAAAGACTATCCTCGCTTACATTTTCAGAAAAATATACTTTGTGGAAAACAGTATCAACATAGGCAGTTGGTTCCTGGATCAGAGTACTCAGTGTCTGCAAAATTTGATGGATAGAGCGGTCATTTATTGCCAGTTCCAGGAAACTCTCGTGAATCTTGGAAGATTCTTTTAGCTGCTCCGCCTGTTTGGATATAATTCCGGACAGAGTTGGATTGATAATGTCGGCAAATGCGTAGATTGCCGGACAGTAGATCAGTGGCAAAGCTTTTTCATCACAAAGTTTTTTGGCATTTTCCGGAATAACCTTTATGTATCGGTCCGATTTGACAATTAGTGCACTGATATTTCTTGACAACAGCTTGCTGATGAAATCAAGAAAAGCATTAGGCGTCTTTTCCAGGGCATAGGTCGTTGTGATCACAACTTCATTTCCTTTTAACCACTGGAAGCCATCCGGAGTATCAACGACGGTTACTGTGGAGATTTCTCTGTGTACACCGAGATTTCCGGAAATAAGTTTTAATCCCTTAATAGTTGGCAGTTCTAATAGTTCTTCGACAGTCATTTTTAGTCTCCTTGTAATAAAATTGTATCTCAAATACAAAAACTGATAAAATAATTATATCACAAATACAAAAAAATGATGTCGAATATAAAAAAATCAAGATAAATTTGTACATGATATATATAGAAAGAAAAGTTATTAAGTTGTAAACTTATCATCAACAAGAGGAAACTGGATAACAAAAAAGGAACATGAAAGAAGAAAGGAAGAGAGTATATGGATTATGTAGAGATTTCTAATTCAATGATCGTGTATTTGCTTTGTGGTATTACTGTAGCAATTGCATTTGTCCAGGCTGTTCTTTATATCCGAATGGCAAAGAAAATGACAGTGAAGGCAAACATTCCGACAACAGTGCCGAAGACAGCATTCAGAGTCGGTCTCATTTCCGCAATCGGACCTGCACTTGGTGTATTTATCGTAATGGTTGGTCTTATGACTTCGATCGGAGGTCCAATGGCATGGCAGAGACTTTCCATCATTGGTGCAGCACCGACAGAGCTTACTGCAGCAACGCTTGGTGCTGAAGCGGCAGGCGCAGAGCTTGGAGGAGCTGGATTTACACTGAAAGTTATGGCTGTCAGCTGGTTCGTAATGGCACTCAACGGAGCCGGATGGCTGGTTGTAACAGGTCTTTTTACACCTGCACTTGAAAACTTAAGAACAAAGATGAGCGGTGGCGATTCAAAATGGCTGGTTGTAATGAGTGGGGCCTGTTCACTTGGTATCTTCGGTTATCTGGATGTCAACGAAATTGGTAAAGGATGGGGAAATGCAGCAGCCGTTGCCGGTGGTATTATCGGAATGGCAATCCTTGAAAAATTTGTAGCAAAGAAAGTTCCAAAAATCAGAGAGTACAATCTTGGTATTGCAATGATCATCGGAATGTTATTTGCAATCATCTATGATATGGCAGTTGGAGCATAGGAGGGTATGATTATGGAAAATAAAGAATTAATGTCAGAATGGAAAAAGAATAGTATTAGAATCGGTACTCCTACAAACCTGCTCGCAGCATTTACATCATTTATACCGGTTATCTGGCTGTGTATTACCTATAACTGCTGGCCGGATCCGAAAGTAGTACTTGCAGGATGGGGAATGGTTGCATTATCATTTGGTGCATTCTATGTTGTTGAACCAATTTCTTACTATGCAGCTCTTGGACTTACTGGTACATACTTAAGTTTCCTTTCAGGAAATATCGGTAACATGCGAGTTCCATGTGCAACAATGGCTCTTGAAACGACGGAGAGTGAACCAGGAACGCTTCAGGCAGAGGTGGCTTCTACAATGGCAATCTGTGGTTCTATTATTACAAACCTGATTGCTACAACAGCAGCTGTTTTAGTAGGATCAGCAGTTGTATCCGTACTTCCAGATGTTATTGTATCCGCTCTTACAAAATATGCAGCAGGTGCAATTTTTGGAGGAACTTTTGGAACCTATGCATTGAAATATCCTAAAGTTGCCATCTTTGGCATGGGACTTCCGCTTATCCTTAAATTTACGATTGCTCCTCCGGCATGGGTACTTATCGTTGTGTCTGTATTCGGAAGCCTTGGATTTGCAAGACTGTTATATGTAAAAGAAAAGAAAACTGCTTAGCGGGAAATGAATAAAAAGCAAAAGATTCATAGAGAAAAGAGGGAATAAGCATGAGTATGTGGAAAGAATGTGAAGGTTTACAGGAAGAACTCGTAAAAATGCGAAGAGAACTGCATCAGATTCCGGAATTTGGTCTTGATCTTCCGGAAACGCAGAAATATGTAACAGATAAACTGGATGAACTCGGAATTCCTTATAAATGTTCAGGAACAGACAGTAGTATCATTGCAGAGATCAAGGGCGGGCAGCCAGGTAAGACGGTTGCACTCCGTGCAGATATGGATGCACTTAAGATTACGGAGGCAAATGATGTCGATTATAAGTCCAAACATGAAGGTCTGATGCATGCCTGTGGACATGACAATCATATTACAATGCTTCTTGGAGCCGCAAAAGTTTTAAATGCACACAAAGCAGAGATTAAAGGAAATGTAAGGCTTTTGTTCCAGACAGCAGAAGAATTATCCAAAGGTGCAGAGATTATGATCAAAGATGGCGCAATGGATGGTGTAGACGCTGTATTTGGACAGCATATTGGAAGTATCATCAACAAAGATATCCCGGCAGGAAAGGTCATTATTACTCCTGGATGTTGTATGGCATCATTCGACAGATTTGTGATCCATGTAAAAGGAACTGGCTGTCATGGATCTACTCCGGAAAAAGGAACAGACCCGATTACAATGGCGTCTCATATTGTAATTAACCTGCAGGAAATCATTGCACGTGAAGTTTCCGCAGTAAAAGCTGCAGTTGTAACAATTGGTTATTTCCATGGTGGTGTTGCTTATAATGCAATTCCAAGCGAAGTAGAAATCGAAGGAACGATCCGGGCACTGGAAGAGCCAATAAGACAGTACCTTGCAAAACGAATTGAAGAGATTGCAAAGAGTACAGCGGCAACATTCAGAGGAACAGCAGAAGTTGAGATGGACTGGGGAGCACCTCCGGTAATCAATAACGATGAGATGGCAGCACTTGTAACTGAAGCCGCAAAAGAAGTTGTAGGTGAAGAGGATGTTGTAAGTAAAGTTCCGGCACCAAATATGGCAGGAGAGGATTTTGCATACTACTTACAGAAAGCACCCGGAGCATTTTTCTTCCTTAGTTCTTCTAATCCGGTAAAGCATACGGATGTTCCTCATCATAATCCACACTTTAATGTAGATGAAGACGTGCTCTACAAAGGATCAGCAATGTTTGTAAAGATTGTAGAAGCTTATCTGAAGTAGTATAATAAAGCAAAAAAGGCAGGATAAGAGTATGAATGCACAGATGATGATTTTATTGTATGCGGTACTATTGTTTGTAGTGATCTATTTTATGATGGTAGTTCCGGGAAAGAAAAAGAATAAAAAAATGCAGGAACTCCATGATTCGATCAAGGTTGGAGATGAGGTTCTTACAATGGGAGGGATTATCGCAACAGTAAAAGAACGGGATGGTGAAATCCTTACAGTAGAGATTGATCCGGAAAAAGAAATCTGTATGAAAATTCTGGTCTATTCTGTATCTACGATTCGTAAATAAGAGCTAAGAGCAAAGGGTGTTTCTCTGTAATATACCAGAAAAACACCCTTTTTAGTATGTTTGTGTGCAAGAAAAACTGCCAGTAGCAGTTTTTTTGTAGTTTATAGTTTTTGGAAAATAGTAAAAAATTAACCATGCTAAAAATGACCAAAATTCATTTTTTAATTATGAAATTATTGTGACTATTTGATATTGACCATCAGTCATTTTTTTGTATAATATTCTATAGAATAAAAATGTAAAGACAGGGAGATGATTATTGTGGTCAAAGCGGGAAAATGGATAGCAAAACACAGATTTATAATTTTGTTACTGGGGATACTGCTTTTGATTCCGTCATTTATTGGAATGGCGAAGACAAGAATTAACTACGACTTGCTCAGTTACCTTCCGGAATCACTGGAAACAGTAGAAGGACAGGATGTTATGGTGGATGAATATGGTATGGGTGCATTCGCCATGGTTGTTGTAGAGGATACGGACATGAAAGATATCCAGAAGCTGGCAGACCAGTTTAATAAGGTTGATCATGTCGAAAAAGTATTATGGTATGGTGATGTGGCAGATCTTTCACTGCCGGTAGAGATGATACCATCCGATTTGAGAAAAGCCTTCTACAACGGAGATGCAACACTGATGCTCGCATTATTTGACAATACGACTTCATCTGACGAAGCAATGAATGCAGTCGGTGAGATGCGTAAGATTGCCAGCAAACAGTGTTTTATTGCAGGTATGACAGGTGTTGTAGCCGATATCAAGAATGTAGCAATGAAAGAAGTCCCGATTTATGTTGTAATTGCGGCAATTCTTTCTTTTCTGGTGCTGGAAATTACCGGAGAATCCTTCCTGGTACCGATTTTTTTCTTGATCAGTATAGGTGCAGCAATTGTATATAATCTGGGAAGTAACATTTTCCTTGGCGAGATCTGTTACGTTACAAAAGCGCTGACGGCGGTATTGCAGCTGGGTGTTACGATGGATTACTCCATTTTCCTGCTGAATAGCTACGAAGAGAACAAGCGCCGTTTCCCGGGAGATAAGAACCGTGCGATGGGACATGCGATTTCTAATACATTCAAATCCATTGTAGGAAGTTCTGTCACCACAGTAGCAGGATTTGTAGCTCTTTGTGTTATGACATTTGCACTTGGTCGTGATCTTGGTATTGTTATGGCAAAAGGTGTTATCATTGGAGTGCTTTGCTGTGTAACAATCCTTCCGGCAATGATTCTTATCTTTGATAAACCGATTGAAAAAACCAAGCATAAACCGCTGATCAAGAGCATGGATAAGGTTTCAGCATTTATCACCAAACATTACAAAGTATGGATCGTTGCTTTCCTGATCTTGCTTATTCCTGCTATTTATGGCAATAATCATACAAAAATTTATTATAATATTGCACAGTCACTTCCACAGTCACTTCCATCAAATGTGGCAAACAGTGAACTGAAAGATGACTTTGATATGAGTACAATGCATATAGTTATGTTGGATAAAGACATGGATGCCAAAGAGAAAAAGGCAATGATGAGTGAAATTGATGATGTCAAAGGTGTAAAATGGACACTTGGACTTAACTCCATCGTTGGATCTTCTATTCCGGAATCGATGATCCCGGATGATGTAAAGAGTATGCTTCAGGGTAAGGATACCGAGTTGATGTTTGTATGTACCAAGTATGAGTCTGCAACTCCGCAGGTCAACAAACAGATCAAACAGATTGATAAGATTGTAAAATCCTATGATAAGTCTGGAATGGTAATCGGTGAAGCACCACTGATGAAAGACCTGCAGGATGTAACAGATATCGATCTGACAAGGGTTAACGTTATTTCAATCGCAGCAATCTTTATTATCATTTTGCTTATATTTAAATCCATCTCGCTTCCGATCATTCTGGTTTCGGTTATCGAGTTTGCGATTACGATTAATATGGCGATTCCGTTCTATCAGGGCAAGAGTCTTCCGTTCGTTGCAAGTATCGTTATCGGAGCAATCCAGCTGGGAGCAACCGTTGATTATGCAATCCTTATGACGACCAGATATCAGAAAGAACGTATGAAAGGCAAGAGTAAGAAAGAATCTGTTGCGATTGCACACAGAATCAGTATGCCATCGATCATTACTAGTGGACTGAGCTTTTTTGCGGCAACATTTGGTGTGACTTGTTATACACAGGTTGATATGATCGGTTCTATCTGTGAACTTCTTTCAAGGGGAGCGATCATCAGTGTGATCGTAGTACTGACTGTCCTTCCGGCAATGTTCCTGATCTTTGATCCGGTCATCTGCAGAACAACTGCTGGATACAGAGTGAAAAAAGATAAAAGTAAAACAGTTGCAGAGCCGACAGCATAGGCTCTGCTGAAAAGGGAGCAGGCTTAACTGATTGAAATCAGTAAAAAGCCTGTTCCTTTTTGCTGTCATACACTTAGAGAAAAATGGCATCTGAAGAAGCTTTTTGTATGTTGAAAATGGGAAGAAATGGCTGTGTACAGACCTTTCCGGAAAATAGAAGGTTGTTCTTTTGATTAAAATAGTATATACTATCTTAGTGTTACCCCAAAACATTCAAGAAAGGATTACATTTATGAAAATGCAGAAAAAACGAATCGTACAGTGCGGACTTTCTCTGATCTGTGCATTCGGTATCGCGCTGTCGGGGATGTCGGTACATGCAGAAGAGGTGGACAGCCTCGAAGATAAGACCAGTAATCTACAGAGTCAGTTGGAAGGGATCAACCAGGATCTGGTTACGATCAGCAATGAAATCGCTGAGACAGAAGTGAAAATTGAAGAGTCTAATAATGAAGTATTCCGTTTGGAAGCATCGCTCCAGATTTCCCGTAATAACGAGGAAGTACAGTATGCAAACATGAAGACTCGAATTAAGTACATGTATGAAAATGGTTCGGACACACTGCTTTCTATGGTATGTGAAGCAAAAAGTATGGGAGAGTTCCTGAACCGTGTAGACTTTATCCAGAATATTACAAAGTACGATAAGGATATGCTGGAGAATATGGTGAAAGTACGTGAAGGTATTGAAGAGCAGGAGGCTGAACTGAAAAGCAGGCAGCAGGATCTGCTTGACCTGCAAAGCCAGCTGGACAGTGAACAGGCAGCGTTGCAGGCAAAAGCAGAAGAGACTTCGACAGACCTTGCCACGGTAAATGCACAGCTTGAGGCGGCACGTGCGGCACAGAAAAAGCAGGAGGAGGAAGCCCAGAGGAAAGCGGATGAGCAGCTGGCAAAAAAGGCACAGGAAGAGACAAAGCAGGCGTCAGCTTCCACCGGAAGTAATACATCTGCGGGCAATAATTCCGGGAACAGCAGTTCAGCGGGGAATAACAGTTCTTCTGGCAATAATAATCCTTCCAACAACAATTCATCGAATAATACTAGTTCCGATTCTTCCAATTCCGGAAGCGGTGGCTATGTGATCCCATCAGGCGGTCTTACCCCGTCAAAGGGAAGGATCTGGTATAATGGACATACCGAGACTTACTATTCTCAGAAGGTACTTCCGGGAGGAGGGCTTGCGATTCCAGGACGCCATATAGCAAGTGATGGAACAATCAGGGATGCCGATGGTTACATTGTTTTGGCAAGTGATGATTACCCGAGAGGAACAGTTGTAGAGACGTCACTTGGTGCTGGAAAAGTATATGATACCGGAAGTGGATCCGGAAATATAGATCTGTATACAGATTGGTAAAAGAAAAGCGGGGCAGTAAAGGACAAACCTTTTACTGCCCCGCTTTTGAATTTAATGGGATATGTATTTTCAGTGAATCGAAAAGGCACATTTTGCTTTGTACTGGAGAAGTCCGGTTACTGTGCTTCGTAGGTTGCCTTAGCGTCACGTATCAGCTTGTCGAATTTATCTGCATCCCATGCAGCACGTCCTGTAAAGAGTCCATGCAGAAGAAACAGAAAGGTATTTACTCACCGGAAGGATGGGCTCACTACAAAGCTACAGGTGAAGCTGCACCGGAAGAATAAAAATGTTATAATTTGTTTATGGAATGAAGTCCTCTTGTGTGTTACAATACAAGAGGACTTTTGTTTTATAGAGAATAGTTGTCGAACGAAAGGGTGAAAACTATTAAAGAAAGGAAAGTGGAAGAGAAAATTACAGTTCGGATGACAGATACATACCTGTTTGACTTTACGTTATATCATACTTATTCGAAACTGGCAGGTTTTCTGACAAATATTCTGGTAGCAGCGATTGCTTTTATGGGAATCATCATGCTGGTTATGGGAAAGATAAAACCCGTGCAGATTATTTTTTATCTGGCAGCAGCGGTTGTGTTTATTGTGTATACACCATTGCTTCTGAAATACCGTTCTAAAAAGCAGGTAAAAAGAATTGAACGTTACCACGTTCCGAATGAAATGACTTTCAATGATGAAGGTATCCAGGTAGAGTTTGCTGATAAAAAAGAAACTTATGAATGGGAACAGATCCAGAAGGTAGTTACAACACCAAAGACAATTGGATTTTATTATGAGACAGAAAAGGAATTGATTGTACCAAAACCGGATTTTGGGGACAAGTTTGTACCGATTTTGACATTGGCAACAAAAAAACTCGGACCGGCCAGAGTACATCTGAGATAGCCTGTTATGTGGAGGGGAAAATGTTACAGGAAAGACGGAATCATATATTACAGAAAGTAACAGAAAATGGAAAAGTAAGAGTTGCGGATTTGAGCCGTGATCTGTCCGGTTAAGGATGTATACAAGATCATTACGGATTCGCAGATCAGCAAAGAGTATATCCGAAAAGCGGAGCATGAACAGATTCCACTTGTGATAGCCGGAAACCGGGAGCAATAATATGATATATGAGAGAATACAAAAGGGGCGCTTTTTAAAGCGCCCTAATCGATTTATAGCAAAAATAGAAATAAATGGAAAAGAAGAAACGGTCCATGTGAAGAACACAGGGAGGTGCGCGGAACTTCTGGTTCCGGGAGCAGAAGTGTTTGTCCGGAAGTCTGAAAGTGCAGGGCGTAAGACTGGCTGGGATCTGATCAGTGTCAGGAAGGCTGACCGGCTGATCAATATGGATTCCCAGGTGACAAACAAAGTGGTGCAGGAATGGATTGAAGCCGGGAGATGGTTCAAGGACGTTAAGATCGTCAGACCGGAAGTTACCTATAAGAATTCCAGGTTTGACCTGTATGTGGAATATGAAGAGAAAAAAGCGTTTATAGAAGTGAAAGGGGTTACGCTGGAAGAAGAAGGCGTGGTAAAGTTTCCGGATGCACCGAGCGAGCGGGCAGTGAAGCATTTAAAAGAGCTGGAAGAAGCGGTGCAGGATGGGTACGAGGCTTATGTATTCTTTGTGGTCCAGATGAAAGGAGTACGTTATTTTACACCAAACAGACGGACTCACAAAGAATTTGCAGATGTTCTTGCAGAAGCAGCGGAAACCGGGGTTCAGGTGATCGCAAAGGACTGTTTTGTAACGGAGGATTCCATTGCAATTGCGGACGAAGTTCCGGTAGTACTTACCAATCCACAGCTCTATGAAGCACCGGGGCTGCTTGTGGAATGGTACAGAGAGCGGAAACGGGATCTGCCATGGAGACATTATGTAAATGCCTATCGGGTATGGGTGTCTGAAATTATGCTACAGCAGACGAGAGTGGAAGCAGTAAAGCCATTTTTTGAGCGTTTCATGACAGAGCTTCCAACGGTAAAAGATCTAGCCGAGGCACCGGAGGATAAGCTTTTAAAGCTCTGGGAAGGGCTTGGATATTATAACCGGGTACGCAATATGCAAAAAGCAGCGCAGAAGATCGAGGAAGAATACGCAGGAAAATTTCCGGAAAATTATGAGGAGATCAAGGCGCTTCCAGGAATTGGAAATTATACGGCAGGGGCAATTTCTTCTTTTGCCTATGGAATTCCAAAGCCGGCAGTGGACGGAAATGTTCTCCGGGTGGTATCAAGACTGCTGGCGAGCGATGAAGATATTATGAAAGCGTCCGTCAGGACAAAGATAGAAAATGCGATTGAACCGGTGATCCCGGAAGATGCAGCATCGGATTTTAACCAGGGGCTGATCGAACTTGGTGCGATTGTCTGTGTGCCGAATGGGGAGGCAAAGTGTGAAATCTGTCCTCTTACGGGAATCTGTGAAGCGAAAAGGCTGGGAATCCAGAATGAACTGCCGGTGAAGAAAAAGGCAAAAGCGCGCAGGATTGAGGAGAGAACCGTTTTGATTTTTAAGGATGGTGATCATGTGGCAATCCGGAAACGACCGGATAAGGGACTGCTTGCAGGTATGTATGAGTTCCCGAATCTGGACGGAAAGCTTACGATGGACGAAGTAACTGCTTACAGTAAATCTATCGGGCTTGCACCGATTCGTGTGAAAAAGCTGCGGAATGCGAAGCATATTTTCAGCCATATTGAATGGCATATGACTGCGTATGAGGTGATCGTGGATGAACTGGAGAAGAACTGCAAAGAAGAGATGATCTTTGCACATCCGGAAGAAATACAAAAGGAATATTCCATGCCATCGGCGTTTAGCGCATGGAAGGTGAAATAAAAGAAGGACATTGCTTTTCGATTTTGCGAAATGCGATGTCCTTTCTTTGGATCAAACAAAATAATTATAAGTGTTTAAATCACCTGACGTGCAAGCCGTGGTGACTTTGCACCTTCCTGTGCATAAATTAGTGTGTACAGGAAATATGCCATCACACATGCAGCAACTACATCCACTACGGAATGTTGCTTCAGGAACATGGTTGACAGAATGATCAGAATGCTTAAAACAAGAGATCCTTTCTGGATCAGTCTGGAGTGCTGAAGCTTCTCGCAATGGGAAATTGCGATGTAACAACAAATAGAGTTGTATACATGAAGACTTGGAAGCACATTCGTAGGTGTATCCGTCTGATAGATCCGTTTAACCAGCTCGATACAGAAGTTATCACGTGTAAATACTTCCGGTCTCAGGTTCAATCCATTCGGAAATACCGTGCAGATGATCAGAAAAATGGTCATACCGCTGAACATGATCGCGGAGGCTTTGTAAAATCCCTGTTTATCATTAAAGAACAAATATCCCAGTGTGACTGCAATATAAGCAAACCACAGCAGGTACGGAATGATGAAATATTCACAAAACGGGATGTAGTCATCGAATATCGAATGGATTACAAAATAATTGTCGGTCACATGGCGTTCCAGATAAGTAAACCATGGAAAATAAATAAAAGCATATAGTAATACCCATGCATGGCTGTATGTATGCATCAGTGTCTTTAATTTTTTAAAAATATGACTCATGATAAAAATCAGCTCCTTCGGGTGAAGATGTTTCTTCCTTGTTACTAGAGGTAGTATAACATTAAAAATTTTTCTCGACAACAGACTTCATAAAACATTCATATTTTTTTCTATTCTCTATTTTACGGAGAAACCTTCAAAGATATACATATCATATTTATTCCGTGCAGTTTTATAAGCTTTTTGATTGCGGAGTGTCCAGACTGCCATCGGAATACGGTACAGATAGTGGTTCAGCCAGACGGAAGGATTGCCGGCATCTGCAAGTTTATAAGAAATAAAGTCCGGACGACAGATCAGGTTGGTCAGCAGGAACTGTACACAAAAGCGCGCCAGAAAAGGATTTTCCGGATTCGTGCGAGTCAGGGCAGAAGAAAGCTGTCCACGAAGAACCTGAGGCGCATGCTTGTGAAACCATCGGATTCCAAGTGAGTTGAAAGACTGGACCATATAAGGCCCTTTATAATCCTTTAAAATATCCCATGCGGCAGGACAGAGCTTCATATTGCTGTCCGGAAGTTTCAGTTCAATCAGAAGAGGAACCCGCCCATTGACATAGCGAAGGACATCTGAAAAAAGTGGCATATGCTCCGAAGTTCCGGAAAGATGCAGGTGCTGTAGCGTATCAAACGTGGAATCCTCAACTGTCCCTTCGGCATTGCAGATCCGCTTTAAAGACTCGTCATGGAATACGACTACTTTTCCATCACGGGTGAGATGGATATCAAGTTCGATGGCAAGATTTTGTTTTACTGCCTCACGAAATGCCAGCATAGAATTCTCGGGAATCAGCCGGGAAGAATCATGTAGTCCGCGATGGGCATAATCCCGCTTGAGATAAGGGAGGATTTTGCTTCGACGGGAAGTATTCGGCATGATCATATATAAATATAAGAAAAAACATACAACAACAGTTAAAAGAATCCAAAACAACAGCATAGAAAAGTCCCCTTCTTTTATGTAATAATTTTCAGTGTCTCAGGTTCGAGAGAGAACGAAACATCCTTCTGGAGATAAATCGGTTCGCCGTCAGAATGTACCGGAAGTGCTATTTTTGAGTGTACTTCTGCTTTTTTACAGCGGAAGATATGTACGCCTGGAAGTCGGGTATGCTTTCCGGAAAACACAGTCGGCAGAATTGCAAGAGCAATAATTTTGGGAACATTTGCAATCACAATAAAGTCCAGCAGATCATCATCCGGTTTGGCATCCGGGCAGAATTTGCATCCACCACCTTCATAAGGAAGATTAAATGCAGAGGCAAAGAAAACCCGTTTAAAATGAAGTCTTTTAGTATCGTCCAGAAGAATTTCCATCTCATCTGGCTGACAGCGGCGCAGACGGTAGAGTGAGCAGGCTGCATAGGCAAGTTTGCCCAGACCAAGCCGGTTAAAAAAGACTTTAACCTTGGAAATACAAAGTTGATGGCAGATAGCTGCATCGTATCCGATTCCGGAACTGACGGCAAAACGGTGAACCTTGTCATGATAGTGCAATACACCAAGATTGATCTTGCGCGTCTGTTCAGAATGAAGTACCAGATCCAGAGCTTTCATGGTATCGGATGGAAGGGCAAGTCCCCGGCCAAAATCATTGCCAGAGCCGATCGGAATGTAACCGAGGGTAACCCGGCTTAAATTCTGCAGACCACAGATTACTTCATCCACACTTCCATCACCACCAAGTACAACGATCGTAACAGGATCCCCGGAGGCGGTAAGCTCGGCGGCAATTTCCGTTGCGTGATGCCGGTGATGTGTAAAATGGATCTGGTAATCTATATGTTCTGCTATCAGTTTTAATTTAATCTTTTCCCATAGTGCAAGTCCCTGACCCGAGCGGGCGTTAGGATTGGCTATAAAATGATACATAAAGTCATCCCTTCACTTCTGTAAATTTAGTTTCATTCTAGCATCGGAATGAGAGGATATTGTCAAAAAAACAATAAAAATGCAAAAATTTATTGAGGCAGAGTGTTAAAAGTGCTATTCTGGTACATGTGTTAAAAAATAAACATAAAATAAATGGAGGTAATACTGTGAAATTTATAAGACAATTCTTGATTATCATATTGATTTCTTTTGCAGGAGAGCTTTTGCATGCAATCCTTCCACTACCGGTTCCTGCAAGTATTTATGGCTTGCTGATCTTGCTGGCAGGTTTGCAGACAAAAGTAATTCCTTTGAAAGCAGTTGATGAGGCCGGTGGATTTCTGATTGAAATCATGCCGATGCTTTTTATCCCTGCAGGAGTAGGTCTGATGGTATCATGGGGAGACTTAAAACCGGTTCTTGTTCCGATCATGGTTACAATTGTAGTGACAACAGTGCTGGTTATGGGCGTGAGTGGAAGAACCGCTCAGTTTGTACTGAAGAAAGAGGAGAAGAAGGATGAGTAATATGCTGCATGGATCGACCTTTTTTTGTATGGCGATCAGTCTTTTTGGATATGAAGCAGGAATTTTTTTGCGTAAAAAGTTAAAAATTGGTATCTTCAATCCACTTCTTGTTTCGATTGTTTTTGTAATTATCGTGCTAAAAGTGACTGGAATTGATTATGATACTTATGATAAGGGAGCGAATGTACTGAGTTACCTTCTGACACCGTCAACAGTCTGTCTTGCAATTCCGCTTTATCAGCAGATGAATCTTCTTAAGAAGAATCTGAAAGCGATCATTGCAGGAATTACAACAGGTGTATTTGTCAGCCTTGCCGGTGTATGGGTATTTTCTATGTTGTTCCACCTGAAGAAGCAGTTCTATGTAACGCTTCTTCCAAAATCAATTACCACAGCGATCGGTATGGGAATCTCAGAAGAGCTTGGTGGAATTGTGACGATTACAGTTGCTGCGATCGTAATTACCGGGATTATTGGAAATATGTTTGCAGAGGGAATCTGTAAGCTCTGCAAAATTGAGCATCCGATTGCAAAAGGACTGGCAATCGGAACAGCTTCCCATGCTATGGGAACGGCAAAGGCAATGGAAATCGGAGAGATTGAAGGAGCAATGAGCAGTCTTTCTATTGCAGTGGCCGGATTGATGACGGTTGTAGGTGCATCGATTTTCTATCACCTGTATTAGAGAGGAGTGTGCAGAATATGGAGAAAACAATTATCTGTATCGGACGGGAATATGGAAGCGGCGGACATGAAATCGGTGAATTGCTGGCAAAGCGTACCGGTTATGCGTTTTACGATAAAGAGAAGCTGTTTGAAATTGCAAAGATGCGCGGATACGAGAAAGAAATGCAGGAGTATCTGGATGAACAGCCGGTGGACAGCCTTCTTTATTCAATCGCAATGAATTTTGCAGAACCGAAGAAGAAGCCATATCCATTTAAGCTGATTGAAGAGCTTGCGGAAGAAGGACCATGTATTATTATGGGAAGGTGCGCAGGTTATCTGATGAGAAACCGAGAAGAAGCTTTTAGTGTATTTGTCCATGCAGACATGGAAACACGAATTGAACGCGTGAAAGAGCGTGATCATATTACAAGCAGAATGAAAGCGAAACGTAAGATCCAGGATGTGGATGAGAAAAGAAGCGCTTTTCGTAAGGATTATACCGGACAGGAATGGGGAATGTCGAAGAATTATGATCTTTCGGTCAGCACTACAGAGTTGTCCTATGAACAGGCAGCAGATCTGATTCTGTATTATAAGAAGATGACAGAAGAATCTGACAGAGCTTAGAAGGTATAAAAAGAATATACTAGTTTGTTGAATCCAGAAATGGGAAATGACATGGCAGGTCATTTCCCATTTCTGGATTTTAGAGATATAGAAGGGCTCAATTTCTATATCTTAGTTTATAGAATACTTGGCTTCTATAAATTATTTATATATTTGTTACAATCTTTTAGAGGGCAAAATTTGATTTATCTAGGCATCTCCCATGCGTTATGATCCGTGTGAAGCAACATATGTGACTTGTGAGAAAGCGGTTTCTCAAAGAAATCACGGTACAGACGGAGTACATCCGGGTTCTCATGTGAGAAGCGAAGTGGTGCATTCTTATCAAGGAAATAAAGATTTTCACCACGTGTCCGTGCAAGTTCTTCTCCGTCATGGATTGGCTGACCGCCACCGCCGACGCATCCGCCAGGGCAGGCCATGACTTCTACAAAATCATAATGTACTTCACCATGTTCGATTGCTTCGATCAGTTTACGTGTGTTTCCGAGTCCGCTGACAACAGCAGCACGAACAGTAGCATCTCCAAGCTGGATCTCAGCTTCTACAACACCTGGCTGTCCACCAGGATTGCGGACAATCTTGAATGCATCCGGATCAGGGTTACGTCCGGTTACAAGGTAGTGAGCAGAACGAAGTGCTGCTTCCATAACACCACCTGTTGTTCCGAAGATAACACCGGCACCGGTCCATTCTTTCATCAGAGGATCGCATTCACGATCAACCAAAGAAGCAGGATCAATATGTGCAGAACGGATCATGCGTGTCAATTCACGAGTTGTAAGTACAACGTCTGTCTCGTGTCCGGCATATTCACCATAGAACAGTTCCATGTTACTTTCGCCTTTTTTGGCAACACATGGCATGATAGATACAGTAAACATATTTTCCGGTTTCACACCGATGGATTCTGCAAAATAGCTCTTCATAACAGAACCGAACATCTGCTGTGGTGATTTGGCTGTTGAAAGCTGTGGCACCAGATGTGGGTACTGTGATTTAAGGAAGCGTACCCATCCAGGGCAGCAGGAGGTAAACATCGGACGAAGATTTAATTCGCCTTTTGTAAATCTCTGCAGGAATTCATTTCCTTCTTCCATAATAGTAAGGTCTGCTGTGAAGGAGGTATCGAATACATAGTCAATACCCATTTTCTTCAGAGCATCCATGATCTTGCCGACAGTTGCTTCTTCACGGGAAAGACCAAGAGCTTCACCCCATGCAGCACGTACAGCAGGAGCAACCTGTGCAACAACGACTTTCTTGTCATCAGCGATTGCATCCCATACTTTCTCTGTATCATCACGTTCGCGCAGAGCGCCGACCGGGCAGTGAGTAATACACTGACCGCACAGAGAACAGGAAACCTCGGAGATCTTATGGTTGCCGGTTACATTAATGGTAGTACGGGAACCAGTACTTGTCACATCCCAGATATGTAAATCCTGGATCTTGTCACAGACCTGGATACAGCGCATACATTTGATGCATTTCTGTGAGTCTCTGATCAGCGGAAATTCTTTATCCCAAGGGAATTCTTCCAGACGCTGCTTAAATGGTATTTCGATGATGTTCAGGTCATTTGCAAGACTCTGCAGAGTACAGTTACCGCTTCTGACACAGGTAGCACATTTGCAGTCGTGCTGGGAAAGGATAAGCTGTACAGTCTGTCTTCTGGCTGTACGAACCTTTGGGCTGTTTGTATGGATTACCATACCTTCTTTTACTACGTTGTTGCAGGAAGTTACCAGCCGTTCCATTCCCTCGAGTTCAACAACACAGACACGACAGGCTGCGATCTCGTTGATATCTTTCAGATAGCAGAGCTTTGGAATCGGGATATCCGCCATTTTGGCAGCATCCATGATAGTAGTACCTTCCGGGACAGATACGTTTATATTATCAATTGTAAGATTTACCATAATGTTTCACGACCTCCTTTGAAAATGCCGTAGCCGAAGTGGTCGCAACGCAGACATCTGCTGGCTTCCTGTTTCGCTTCTGCCTCGGACATGCAGTTTTCTACACCGTTAAAGTCACAGACACGTTCGCAGGCTTCACGCTCGGTCATGTTTACTCTTCCGCACGGCGGGCGGTCATCAAGACGCGCTTCAGGAATCTCAACGTCACAGCTGATAATGTGGTGATATCCCAGGTATTCGTCTATGTTAGCAGCTACTACTTTTGCAGCAGCAATAGCTTTGATTACGGATGCAGGACCGGAAGCACAGTCTCCGCCGGCAAATACACCCGGAATGTTATCGAATCCGCCGTATTTTTCGGTTAAGATCTTACCTCTCTGTACAGGAACACCGGCTTCTTCAAAGTGCTGGTATTCAATATCCTGTCCGATTGCAACGATCAGTGTCTGGCATGGAATAAATACGTCAGGAGCACCTGTCGGACGTACACTTGCACGACCGTCTTTGATCTTACTGATCATCTGTGGTGTAACGTAGATTCCTTTTACATGACCGTTTTCATCTGTTTCGATGCGGGAAGGAGCCATCAGAGTCTGTACTTCGATTCCTTCTGCAACAGCACCTTCAATCTCTGCCGGAAGGGCAGTCATATCTGCCACGCGGCGGCGGTAAACGATGCTGACTTTTTTAGCACCCAGACGTTTTGCGGTACGGACAGCATCCATAGATACGTTACCACCACCGATAACGGCTACTTCCTGTCCGGTAAGATCCGGGTTCTGGTTCTTTCCTACATCACGAAGGAACTGAACAGCAGAAAGGACACCTTCTGAGTGTTCGCCTTCGATACCAAGTTTCTTATCGGTACTTGCACCGATTGTAATAAGAACTGCGTCGTATTCTTCACGCAGACTCTGGATTGTCATATCTTTTCCAATCCGTTTGCCAAATTCAACTTTGACACCGGTCTCAAGGATGGCATTGATATCATCGTTCAGACGGTCTTTCGGCAGACGGTAGTTCGGGATACCATAGCGGAGCATACCGCCAAGTTCCGGCAGCATCTCAAATACGGTTGTCTGGTGTCCCATCAGCTGCAGATAGTAAGCTGCACTTAATCCACCAGGACCACCACCAACAACGGCAATGCGCTTTCCGGTAGATGGAGCGCATGGCGGCGGTGGAACTTTTCCGGCATAATCAGCAGCCATTCTCTTAAGACCGCGGATATTGACTGCATCGTCTACGATGTTACGACGGCAGCGTGCCTCACAAGGATGTTCGCAGATAAAACCACAGGTGGTCGGGAATGGATTGTCCTTACGGATCAGGCGGATCGCATCTGCGTAACGTCCTTCTCCGACAAGAGCGATATATCCCGGAATATCTACATGTGCCGGGCACAAAGATACACAAGGAACAGGCTGTGTGTACTGGCAGGTACATCTTCCCTGGCGCACATGTTCTTCATAGTCTTCCCGACATCCCATCAAACTCTTGTAAACCATGTGAGCTGCTTCATACCCGATCGCACAGTCAGCTCCTTCCATGATTGATACAGAGAGTTCTTCCATCAGGTCTAATGTTTCCATAGTTGCGTCTCCGTTCATAACGTCGGTCAGCAGGTTTTTCAGCTGCCACAGACCAACACGGCACGGCACACATTTTCCACAGGTATGTGTATGACACATCTCCAGGAAAGCACGAGTCATGTCAACAGGACATAGTCCCGGAGGACTGGATTCGATTCTTCGCTCCAGATCTTTGTAGAGCCCTTCGATAACCAGCTGGGCTTTGTCTGGTGCAGTGATTTCAAGTCTACTCATAGCTTTTTTCTCCTTTAACTTTTTTTGCTAATCTACAGGACAGATGAAGAAAATCATAGGGAAAACATCTGAATACTATAGATTAACTCTATGGACACACTTATAATGATATTGTATGCATTTTAGTACAATCTTGCAAGCAAAGTTAATAAATAGACAAATAAGTTAATTTTGTCACAAAATGATAAAAAATATCAGCAATATGTACAAAATGGCAGAACAACGATAAAGGGTGCAAAAAATAAAAAAATTATGTTACAATAACACCTGTAAAAGAGATGTCTGTTTTACAGGCACAATTAACAGAAAGGGCGGAAGAGGAAAAATGAAAGTAACAGATTTTGGTGCAACAGTTAAAGGTGACGAGACAAAATTATATACGCTCACAAATAAAAACGGAATGGAGATTGCAGTATCCGATTACGGTGCAACGCTGGTACAGGTGATCGTACCGGACAAAGAAGGCAAGCCGTGTGATGTTGTGCTTGGATATGATGAGGCAGCAGGATATGAAGAAGGAGATCTGTTCTTCGGCGCAATTGTCGGGAGAAGTGCAAACCGTATCGGAGGAGCATCCTTTGAACTGAACGGAGTGACCTATCAGCTTGAAAAGAATGATAATGGCAATAATCTCCACAGCGGAATGGATTTTTATAACCAGAGAATGTGGAAGGTAAAAGAAACCGCAGATGATCATATTACATTTGAACTGGACAGCCCGGATGGTGATCAGGGATATCCGGGAGCTGTACATATTGAGGTAACATATACTCTGACAGAAGACAATGCAGTGAAGATCGCTTACCATGCAGTTCCGGATGCAGATACTCTGATCAACATGACAAATCACAGCTATTTTAATATGGATGGACATGCATCAGGAGATGTACTGGATCAGGAAGTATGGATTGATGCAGATGCATTTACCAGAGCCGATGCCGAGTCTATTCCGACAGGCGAGATCACACCGGTAGAAGGAACACCGATGGATTTCCGCACAAAGAAAGCAATTGGCAAAGAAATCGAGACAGATTATGAAGCACTGAATTTCGGGAAAGGATATGATCATAACTGGGTTCTGAACAATAAAGGAGAATTTGCGAAAGTGGCAGAGATGTCCTCGGAAGAGAGCGGAATCACTATGGAAGTTTATACAGACCTTCCGGGAATGCAGCTTTATACAGGCAACTTTATTGTTGATGCCAAAGGAAAAGGCGGGGCGCATTACCACAAACGCCAGGCAGCCTGCTTCGAGACACAGTTCTTCCCGGATGCAATCCATAAAGAGAATTTTGCCGGGTCGGTATGCGAGAAGGGCGAAACTTACGAAACAACAACGATGTACAAGTTTATATAACAACAGATAAGCCGAAAAGGTGCCATGGACATAAAAATCCATGACACCTTTTTTGAAAATATGTGCTGTAAAAAATCAGCGAAGGAATATGAAAAATTCATTTTACGCTGTGGTATATCTGTGAAATCAGAAAATGCCATCCAGATAATGCCCGATCGAACGGCGGATATTACCTTCAAAATCAGTCTCTCCGTTATGCAGACACCATTCAAATACATTTCCGATAACCAGCATACGGATATCAGTGCAGATTTCATCCAGGGAAATCTTTGGCGCAATGATGCCGGCATCAATCGCTTTGCGAAGATAATTCTCTACGGTAAGGATCGGGTACGGTCGCTCGGTACGGATCGTTGGGTTCAGTGCCTGGTTGCGCGGTGTGTAGTAGTTGGACATGAATTCTACTCCGAGTTCCCGGCAGTACTGTGCGTAATTCAGATAAACGTGGATGATACCGATCTTTGCCTCATCTGCATCTTCCGGCGTATCCAGAAGATCCGGATTGATGCTTGGCTGTTCTTCAATATAATAAGATAAAAGATCATCTTTGGTTTTAAAATGATGATAGAAGCTGCCGTTGGAGACACCTGCTTCATCACAGATATTTTTTATGGAAAGCTGATCGTATCCCTGCTTCTGCAGAATTGTCTTGGCTGCATGAAAGATACGTGCTTTGGTTTCTTTTGATTTTTTCTGTTGTCTGGACAGTGGCTCTTTTTCAATATCGCTTGACATTTGGTTAATCCTTTCTTAAAATTTTTCAGTCAGATTAGCTGTAGTATAGCATATTTAATAGAAAAAGACAAGAAAACCGAGCGAACTCTGTAATTTTAACGGGAATTGAAAAATAAGAGATGACATGGTATCATTAAATCCATAGCGAACAAAAAGAGAGGATTGGATATCAATGGATATTAACCAGAAAATAACAGAAGAACTGGGCGTAAAAAAGTGGCAGGTAGATGCGGCTGTAAAGCTGATTGATGAAGGAAATACCATTCCGTTTATTGCGCGTTACAGAAAAGAAGCACACGGTACACTGGATGATGAACAGCTTCGTAAATTATATGAACGACTGACCTATCTGCGGAACCTGGAAGAGAAAAAAGAACAGGTTCTTGCAAGTATTGAAGAACAGGGCAAGTTAACACCTGAGCTGAAAGCACAGATCGTGGCAGCAGAGACGCAGGTTCTGGTGGACGATCTTTATCGTCCGTATAGACCAAAACGCCGGACCCGTGCGACAATTGCAAAAGAAAAAGGTCTGGAATCACTGGCGGTTCTGATCTCTCTTCAGAATAGTAAGGAGCCCCTGGAAAAAGAGGCAGAAAAATATGTTTCTGAAGAAAAGGGCGTGAAAAATGTGCAGGAAGCGATTGACGGTGCGAAAGATATTCTTGCAGAAAATATTTCAGATGAGGCAGATTACAGAAAGAGGATCCGCGATCTGACGTTCAAAAAGGGTACGCTGGTTTCTGCTGCAAAAGACGAAAAAGCAGAATCTGTATACGAGATGTATTATGATTTTACAGAAGCGGTCAGCAAAGTAGCCGGACACCGTGTGCTGGCACTCAACCGTGGAGAAAAAGAAAAATTCCTGAGTGTTAAGATTGAAGCACCGGAAGAGGAAATTCTCCGTTATCTGGAAAAGAAAGTGATCCGCAGGGATAATCCATACACAACACCGGTTTTGAAAGAGGTTGTGGTCGACAGCTATCAGAGGCTGATCGCACCGGCGATCGAGCGTGAACTGAGAAACGAACTGACGGAAAAAGCAGAAGATGGCGCAATCCTTGTGTTTGGAAAGAATCTGGAGCAGCTTCTGATGCAGCCGCCGATCGTCGGACAGGTTGTGCTTGGATGGGATCCTGCATTCCGTACCGGATGCAAGCTTGCTGTGGTAGATCCGACCGGGAAAGTAATCGGCACGACTGTAATTTATCCGACAGCGCCTACGACTCCGAAGAAGATCCAGGCAGCAAAAGATCTGCTGAAAAAGATTATTCCAAAGTATCACATCTCTTTGATTTCCCTGGGAAATGGAACAGCATCCAGAGAATCAGAACAGTTTATTGTAGAACTGTTAAAAGAGATTCCGGAAAAAGTGCAGTATGTGATCGTAAATGAAGCGGGAGCATCTGTGTACTCAGCAAGTAAACTTGCTACAGAAGAATTCCCAAAATTTGATGTCGGGCAGAGAAGCGCGACATCCATCGCAAGACGTCTTCAGGATCCGCTTGCCGAACTGGTAAAGATCGATCCGCAGTCGATCGGTGTCGGGCAGTATCAGCATGATATGAACCAGAAAAAATTAGGAGAAGCACTTGGCGGTGTGGTAGAAGACTGTGTAAATAAAGTCGGTGTGGACCTAAATACTGCATCGGCTCCGCTGCTTTCTTATATTTCCGGTATTTCCGGAACCCTTGCGAAAAATATTGTTGCCTACAGGGAAGAAAATGGAAAATTTGAGAATAGAAAAGAACTTCTCAAAGTACCAAAACTTGGACCAAAAGCATTTGAGCAGTGTGCCGGGTTTATGAGGATCCAGGGCGGAACCAATCCACTTGACGGAACCAGTGTACATCCGGAGTCTTACGAGGCGGCAGGAAAGCTTCTTGAAAAGCAGGGCTTCAAGCCGGAAGATATTGCAGGCGGCAAACTTGCAGGTCTGTCTCTTACCATCAAAGATTACAAAAAGCTCGCTGAAGAACTTGGAATAGGAGAGATCACCCTTCGGGATATTGTCAAAGAGCTGGAAAAACCGGCGCGTGATCCACGAGATGAGATGCCGAAACCAATTCTCAGGACGGATGTCCTTGATATGAAGGATCTGAAGGAAGGAATGATTCTGAAAGGAACCGTGCGAAATGTCATTGACTTTGGTGTATTTGTCGATATTGGAGTGCATCAGGACGGATTGGTGCACATTTCCCAGATCACGGATCGTTTTATCAAGCATCCACTGGAAGCAGTCAGCGTAGGAGATGTTGTAGATGTAAAGGTGATGAGCGTTGATTTACAGAAGAAGCGGATCCAGCTTACAATGAGAGGAATTCAGTAATACATGTTCGGATATGTGACGGCGAATGAGCCGGAATTAAAAGTAAAAGATTATCATAAATATAAAGCGTATTACTGTGGCCTTTGTCAGTCACTGAAGAGACAGTATGGCAGCGCAGGTCAGCTTACGCTTGCCTATGATATGACATTTGTGATCATTTTACTTACTTCTTTATATGAAAGTGAAACAAAGGCAGAAAGCCATCGCTGTAAGATGCATCCGTTAAAGCCACAGCCAATGCTGGAAAATGAGATCACAGAGTATGCGGCCGATATGAATCTGATCATGGCGTATTATCATCTGGAAGATGATTGGAAGGATGAGAAGAAAGTAGCAGGGCTTCTCGGGAGTATGGCTTTGAAGCGAAAAGTAGAAAAAGCAATTTGGAAATATCCAAGGCAGAGTCGTGTGATCAGAGAAGAAATGGCAAAGCTTTCGGAATATGAAAGTCAGGGTATACAGGAAGTTGACTATCCGGCAGGCTGTTTTGGCCGGCTGATGGAAGAGATGATGGTATATAAAGAAGACTGCTGGGAACAGCAACTTCGAGGGATCGGTTTCTATCTGGGCAAATATATTTATATTATGGATGCTTACGAAGATCTGGATAAGGACCTGGAAAAAGGGACTTATAATCCATTAAAAAAGATGCATGAAGAAGCCGGATATGAAGAAAGATGCAGAGACATTCTGTGCATGATGATCGGCGAATGCGCAAGAAATTTTGAAATTCTGCCATGTATACTGGACGTGGATATCCTGCGGAATATCCTGTATGATGGCGTATGGAAACATTACAGAAAGATACAAGAAAAGAAAAGCGAGGAAAAGGAAGATGACAAAGAATCCTTATGAGGTGCTTGGCGTATCACCAAATGCGTCGGAAGAGGAGATAAAAAAGGCGTACAGAGAATTGAGCCGGAAATATCATCCGGATGCCAATGTGGATAATCCGCTTCAGGATCTTGCTGAAGAAAAGTTCAAAGAAGTACAGGAAGCTTATGATGAAATTATGAAAGAGCGGGCGAATGGAGGATATAATTACGGATACGGCGCGGGTTCAGGGAACTATTCTTATGGTAATAATTCCTATGGAAATCAATCTTATGGCAATGGCAGATATCAGCAGTACAATAATATGAATCCGGAGATGCAGGCGGCATTCAATTTTATCAATAACCGTAGATATCAGGACGCGATCAATGTGTTGAACCGTATGAATGACCGGACTGCACAATGGTATTATGCAAGTTCCATGGCCAACGCCGGCGTAGGCAACAATGTGCTGGCAAGGGATTATGCTGCGCAGGCAGTGAATATGGACCCGAATAACCCGCAGTACAGAGAGCTGATGAACCAGCTGAACTGGGGAGCACAGAGATATAATAGTAATCCGTTTGGTCAGGGATATGGCAATCGTAATTCCTCTCCGTGTGGAACTGGAAATATGTGCTGTGATCTGTGGATCGCAGATTCATTATGTGAATGTATGGGAGGAGATCTGTGTCCATGCATCTAAATACAAAAAAGATTGCATTTGCAGGCGTTATGCTTGCACTGACAGAAGTGGGGATTGCGCTTGGCAGTGTGATCGAAACGAATACCCTTTTTTTACTGGCGGCGGCGTCCTTTTTTGTCGGGATTGTGATTCAGGAATTTGGATTGAAAAGCGGGGCAGGCTTTTTACTGGCAGGAATTTTGCTGGCAATCCTTCTGTCTCCGAATAAATTATATGTGGTTTCCTATGCATTTATGGGATTTTATATTCTAATTATAGAAACAATATGGCATTTTTCTGGAAGAGCTTCCGGATGGATCAGAAGCCGTAACTTTTTCTGGCTCATGAAATATCTGGTATTTAATGTACTTTATATTCCGGGTTTAATATATTTCTGGAGTATGTTATCTGAAAAAAAGACCGCAAAAGGAATAATGCTTATGTCTGTTGTATTCGGACAATTTATACTTTTTGTCTTTGATAAGACATATGAATATGCAATGGGGAAAATCTGGAAAGAAAATAGACATAAATTCGGATTTTAAAGCATATATAATACAATAATGATGATGTGAGTGTCGAAAGTAAATTTTGCTGCTCACTGATGTAACCGGATTGTTCTATTGCTACGCAATTCCCATAATCCTCGAACACATCATAATAATAAAAATATAAATTTTTATGTATTTTTTGCACAAAAAAGTGGAAAATTTAACAGAAAAATTGTATAATATAAGACAGGACAAATAGGAAAGAGAGGATTCACTTATGAAGCAGAATAATATGCTTGCTATGATCTTGGCGGGCGGACGAGGAAGTCGTCTTCACGAGCTTACAAATAAAGTAGCCAAACCTGCGGTTTCATATGGTGGAAAATACAGAATCATTGATTTTCCACTTAGCAACTGTGCCAACAGCGGAATTGATAATGTAGGAGTCCTGACACAGTATGAGTCTATTTTACTTAACAGTTATGTAGCGGCAGGTCGCAGATGGGGGTTAGATGCCCAGAACAGCGGAGTCTATGTACTTCCACCGCGTGAAAAAGCGGATGCGGATCTGGATGTATACAGAGGAACAGCAGATGCAATTTCACAGAACATTGATTTTGTGGACATGTTTGCACCAGAATATGTACTGATTCTTTCCGGTGACCATATTTATAAGATGAATTATGATAATATGCTTGATTATCATAAAGAGACTGGAGCAGATGCAACAATCGCGGTCATTGAGGTTCCGATGAAGGAAGCAAGCCGTTTCGGTATTATGAATACGGACGATGAGGGAAGAATTGTAGAGTTTGAAGAGAAACCGGAGAATCCAAAGAGCAATCTGGCATCCATGGGTATTTACATATTCAACTGGAAGCTTTTAAGAAAGATGCTCCTTGCAGATATGAAAAATCAGGATTCCAATCATGATTTCGGAAAAGATATCATTCCGACTATGCTGAATGATGGAAGAAAGCTCTATGCATACAAGTTCAAAGGATATTGGAAAGATGTCGGAACAATTGATTCCCTGTGGGAAGCAAATATGGATCTGATCAATAGTAAAAATGAACTTGATCTGAATGATGATTCATGGAAGATTTACACAGAGGATACAACTGTGCTTCCTCAGTATGTTGGCCCGACAGCAGAGATTGAAAGAGCATTTATCAACCAGGGATGTGTGATCAATGGAAAAGTCAAAAATTCTGTATTGTTTACAGGTGCAAGAGTCGGCGAAGGTGCACAGATTATTGACAGTGTACTGATGCCGGGCGTTGAAGTAGAAGAAGGTGCAGTTGTAACAAGAGCGCTTGTGGCTGATGGCGTAAAGATTGGCAAAAATGCAGTTGTCGGATCAGCAGACAGTGAACATATTGAATTAGTATCAAAACGTGTTAAGGGGGATGAGTAATATGGCACAGGCATTTGGAATCGTAAGTTTTGCCGGCAACAATATCCGGGTAGGAGAGATGCAGAATTATCGTCCGGTTGGTGCTGTTTCATTCCTTGGAAGATACAGAGTTATCGATTTCCCAATCTCTAATATGAGCAACAGTGAAATCGAACATATTCAGGTTTATGTAAGAAGAAAACCGCGTTCTCTTACAGAACATCTTGGAACAGGCCGTCATTACAATATCAACTCAAAGAGTGGTCGTCTTCATATTCTTTATTCTGATTTTGCAAATGCAGAATGGAGTGTATACAATAATGACCTGGCGGCATATGAAGAAAATATGGAGTGTATTGAAGCTGTAAAATATCCATATGTAGTTATTGCACCAAGTTATATGATTTATACACAGAATTATGATGAATTACTTAAGACACATATTGAATCCGGTGCAGATATTACCCTGTTATATCACAGTGTGGATAATGCAAAAGAATACTATCTGAACTGTTCAACACTTAATCTGAACAAGCAGAAGGGTGTCCTTTCATTGGAACCGAACCATGGTAACGCGAAAAACCGTAATATTTTCATGGACACTTATGTAATGCGCAAAGATCTGTTTATGGAACTGGTTAAAAAGGGAAGAAAGATTTCTTCCATGTTCACACTTAATGATATTGTGAATATGGCATGCAGTGAACTGGATGTACGTGGAGTGTCACATCGAGGATTCTTTGCATCTATCACAGATTTTAAGAGCTACTATAATGCAAACTTATCACTGATCGATATGAAGAATGCAGTGACTTTGTTTGATAAGAATTGGCCGATTTACACAAGAACAAATGATTCATGCCCAACAAAGTATTATGAAGGAGCAAGTGTCAAGAGTTCAGTAATTTCCAATGGATGCCTGATCGAGGGTACTGTTGAGAATTCGGTAATCGGACGTGGATGCGTAATTAAGAAAGGTGCAGTTGTCAAAGACAGTGTTATCCTTCCGGGAGTTGTAATTGGAGAGGATGCACGGATTGAAGCGCAGGTAGTGGACAAGAGTGCAAGGATTGTCCATGCAAAGGAACTGATTGCAGATCCGGAAAAACCAGGATATGTAAGAAGAAACGATACTTTATAATCAAAAGAAATTCAACAGAGAGAAGAATGCCGGCTTGGGCAGACTTCTCTCTGTTTTTTGGTTTCATAAAAAAAGAGGCTCATAACGAACCCCTTTTGCTGCTTTGTAAAATTATAATCTATTCGCGTCCCATTTGTAAAATCGGGCTGATCTTTTTGTAGATCAGGAATACGATCAATGATACCAGGAAACCTTTCAGCAGATTGAAAGGTGCAACAGAAAGTAAAACAAAAGTCAGAAGACTGTTGATATGACTGTTGACTGCGGTTCCCATGGCAACCAGTGCGTCGATCGGCATATGGAATGCAACAGCGTATGCCGGAAGCAGAAGGTATGCATTGATAAAACATCCGACAATTGTCATAAAAACAGTTCCTGTTACCATACCGATGATCGCACCCTTGCGAGAATGTAACTTCTGATAAATCAGGGAAGCCGGAATACACATTGCACATCCGATCAGGAAGTTTCCGAGGTCTCCAACACCAGCTGTTGATGTACCTCTGATCAGGAGGTTCAACAGGATTTTGACCAGTTCGATCAAAGCGCCGGCTACAGGTCCCATGGTAAATGCTCCGACAAGGACCGGAACTTCACTGAAATCAATTTTGTAAAAGGTTGGTGCAAATGGAAGTGGAATATCAAATAACATCAGAACCATAGCGATTGCTCCGAGCACACCAATCTGTGCAATTACCTTTGTGCTGATACGTTTTTTTTCTTTCGTTGTTGTTTTTGGGTTTGTCATTACATCTGTACTCATTTTTTCTCTCCTTTTCTCTTGACATAATCAGATGAATTGAGGAGGAAAATCTTCGAAAGCCTATGCAAAAAAATCCCCGACGTAATACGTCGGGGGGATTATTTGCAAAATCACTTTTTCTTCTCTCATCCAGACTTTACTGTCGGTTTTGGAATTGCACCAAATCAGCTGTCAGAAATCTGACAGGTCGCGGACTGTAACCGCCGGTTGGGAATTCTGCTTATACTATAGCGATAAGAAGTCACCCTACCCCGAAGAATTTCCTTGTTCATTTGAACACATTATAGCGCAGGCGTATATAAAATACAAGTACAAGTTAAGAAAAGACAGTGTTTTTCTAAACCCGGAGTGAGCAGTAACGACTTGTTTCCAAAGATTCGGTATGATATAATCGGTGTGACTTAATCTGATATGGAGGAAAATGAATGAATATAAAGTTTGAAGTAAAAATGACAAAAAAAGCCATGTTTGATTTTATGCTCTATACTTCCTACACAAGCCTTAGTGGAATCGTTGGTGTGATTTTCGGTGGTGTAACACTGGTGCTGGGAATCAGACAATGCATGTTTGGAAGCTACAGTACAGCAGCAACGTTCTTTTTGTTTGCCGCAATTTTTCTGATCGGAAACCCACTTCATTTAAAAGCACGTGCGGCAGAACAGGTAATGCGCTCCCCGATGTTTCAGAAACCGATTAGTTATGAACTTAACGAAGAAGGAATCCGCATTTCACAGGATGAACAAAGTGTGCTTAATGAATGGGGAGATTTCCGGAAGGCAGTTTCAACCGGTCAGTCTGTAATTATATATGTAACAAAGGTAAGAGCACTGATTTTTCCAAGAGAATCCCTGGGAGAACAGTATGCGGCAGCAGTGCAGATGATTTCTACACATATGCCAGCCAAGAAAGTCAATATCAGACACGTCAGTGCAAATTAGGAGGCAGACCAGAAGATGATAATTGAAACAAGAAGTGCCAAAGAAACCTATGATCTCGGTAAGAAGATCGGGAGTCATGCAAAAGCAGGAGAAGTCTATACACTGGTAGGAGATCTCGGCGTCGGAAAGACCGTATTTACCCAGGGACTGGCAAAAGGACTGGGGATTGAAGAACCGATCAGCAGTCCAACCTTTACAATAGTCCAGGTATATGATGACGGAAGACTTCCGTTCTATCATTTTGATGTGTATCGGATTGGTGATATTGAAGAGATGGACGAGATTGGTTTTGAAGACTATGTATATGGAGACGGTGTAAGCCTGATCGAATGGGCGAACCTGATTGATGAGATTCTTCCGGCGAACCGGACAGAGATCACGATAGAAAAAGATCTGGAACAGGGATTTGATTTCCGCCGGATTACGGTAGAGAAAAGAGGAGAATAATATGCGCATTTTAGCAATAGACAGTTCGGGACTTGTTGCAACTGTCGCAGTAGTTGAAGAAGAAAACGAAATTTCCAAAACGATTGCAGAGTATACGATCAATTATAAAAAGACACATTCACAGACCTTATTACCGATGTTGGATGAAATCGTGAAGATGACGGATATGAATCTGGATACGATTGATGCGATTGCGGTAGCAGGAGGACCGGGATCATTTACCGGACTCAGAATTGGTTCAGCAACTGCAAAGGGACTGGGGCTGGCACTGAAGAAGCCTTTGATTCACATTCCGACAGTAGACGGACTTGCTTATAATCTGTGTTATACAGACAGGATCATTTGTCCGATCATGGATGCAAGAAGAAATCAGGTATATACTGGTATTTATCAGATGGACGGTGATAAACTGCAGGTTTTGGAAGCACAGATGGCAGTCGAAATCGATGAACTTGCCAAAAAACTTTGTACTTATGGAAAACCAGTGATCTTTCTTGGAGACGGTGTACCGGTGCATAAAGACAGGTTGGAGAAGGAATTGATGACGAATTATGATATTGCATTTGCACCGGCACATATGAACCAGCAGAGAGCGGCAGCAGTCGGTATGCTTGGAATTCAGTATTATAAAGAAGGAAAAACAGAAACCGCAATGGAACACAAACCGGATTATCTGCGTGTATCACAGGCAGAACGGGAAAGAGAAGAACGTCTGAAAGCAGAAAAAACACATGAGTAATAGAGATAACATAGAAATTACTTTGATAACAGAAAATGACAGAGAACGAATGGAACAGGTGGCGCAGATGGAAACAGACGTATTTCCGGATCCGTGGAGTTATCATGAAGTGAGATCAACTGTCAGACAGAAGCATACTTTTTGTGCGGCAGCAATGGAAGGGGATACCCTGCTGGGATATTTTCTGTGTTATTATGTTCTGGATGAATGCGAGATTGCAAGAATTGCAGTTGCTGAATCTGAAAGACGCAGAGGAATTGGACAGATGCTGTTTGGATTTATGGAACAGATCTGCCATGAAAAGCAACTGAAAAGAATGCTTCTTGATGTCCGTAAGAGTAATCAGACAGCGATTGCTTTTTATGAAAAAAACAAATTTGGAATCGATGGAGAGCGAAAGTTCTATTACGGAGGGAAAAATCCGGAAGATGCAATCCTGATGAGCCGTATGGTTTAGAAAATGGAAGAAATCGCAAGAATATACAAGACTTCCCACTGGAGGGCGTCAGTCTGTGACGTTATAATGTACCTGAACATAGAAAGAGCTGAAAAATGAAATGGCAGTCTTTTTTTGCAAAGATACTCAGGAGGAAGTAAGATGCGTAATTATAAAAAAATTCAGACAGAAAAAAATACAGTCACAAAGATTGTGTGCAATAAATGTAAAAAAGAAATCACAATAAAAAATGGAATACCGGAGGAAGAGATGCTTACAGTTGAAAAAAGATGGGGATATTTTTCGCACAAAGACGGAGAACTCCATCGATTTGATATCTGTGAGGAATGTTATGATACCTGGATAGCATCTTTCCAGATTCCGGTATATGGAGAACAGGAGTTAGAATGTTAGATGTATGTTTGCTTGGAAGCGGTGGAATGATGCCGCTTCCTTATCGATGGCTGACCGCACTTATGACAAGATATAACGGCAGCCAGCTGCTGATTGACTGTGGTGAAGGAACACAGATTGCGTTAAAAGAGAAGGGATGGAGTTTTAAACCGATCGATGTAATTTGTTTCACACATTACCATGGAGATCATATCAGCGGACTTCCGGGACTTCTTCTTACAATGGGAAATGCGGACAGAAAGGAACCGCTTACTCTGATTGGACCGAAAGGTCTGGAGAGAGTGGTGAGTTCTCTGCGAGTGATCGCGCCGGAACTGCCATTTGAAATCCACTATAGAGAAATTACAGAGCCAGAACAGATTTTTGAGATGGATGGATATCGTCTGAAAGCATTTCGTGTAAAACATAATGTGATCTGTTACGGTTATACGATTGAGATCGACCGTGCCGGCAAATTTGATGTGCAGAGGGCAACAGAACAGAAAATTCCGAAGGAATACTGGAAACATCTTCAAAAAGGTGAGACAGTAGAGCTTGACGGAAGAATACTGAAGCCGGAGATGGTCCTTGGACCACCTCGAAGAGGAATTAAGCTTACCTATTGTACAGATACAAGACCGACGGATTCTATCCGGAAGAATGCAAAAGGGTCAGACCTGTTTATCTGCGAAGGAATGTACGGAGAAAAAGAAAAAGCGGCAAAGGCAGTAGAATATAAGCATATGACCTTTTATGAGGCAGCAAACCTGGCAAAAGAGGCGGAGGTGGGAGAAATGTGGCTTACGCATTACAGCCCGTCCCTGCGCCATCCGGAAGAATATATGGATGAAGTGCGGGCAATCTTTCCACATGCGATCGCAGGAAAAGACCGTATGACAACAGAACTGGATTTCCCGGAATAAGCAAAGCAGTAGAGAGAAGGAAAAATATGGATACAGAGAAAAAGGATATATTAATACTGGCAATTGAAAGTTCCTGTGATGAAACGGCAGCAGCCGTTGTAAAGAACGGACGACAGGTGTTGTCAAATGTGATCTCATCACAGATAGATCTACATAAATTATATGGTGGTGTGGTTCCGGAAATCGCATCGAGAAAGCATATTGAAAAGATTAATCAGGTAATAGAAGAGGCTCTGGAAAATGCAGAGGTTACACTGGATGATATTGATGCAATCGGTGTAACTTACGGTCCGGGGCTTGTTGGTGCGCTTCTTGTCGGTGTGGCAGAAGCAAAAGCAATCGCATATGCGAAAAAGTTACCACTTGTTGGAGTTCATCATATTGAAGGGCACATTTCTGCAAATTATATTGAGAATCTAGAACTGGAACCACCGTTCTTGTGTCTTGTTGTGTCTGGGGGACATACGCATCTCGTATGCGTCAAGGATTATGGAACTTATGAGATTCTTGGAAGAACCAGAGATGATGCGGCAGGAGAGGCTTTTGATAAAGTGGCTAGAGCAATTGGCCTGGGATATCCGGGAGGACCGAAGATTGATAAGCTTTCAAAAGAGGGGGATCCAGATGCAATCCCATTTCCGCGCGCGCATATTGAAGATTCCCCATATGATTTCAGCTTCAGTGGCGTGAAGTCAGCAGTTTTAAACTATATTAACGGCTGCAAGATGAAAGGGATTGAATACAACCGTGCTGATATTGCTGCATCCTTCCAGAAAGCAGTTACTGATGTGCTGGTAGACAATGCAATGCATGCAGTAAAAGAATATGGACTTAATAAGTTTGCAATTGCGGGAGGCGTGGCGTCAAACAGTAGTCTTCGTGCAGCAATGAAACAGGCATGTGAAAAGAATGAAATAGAATTTTACTATCCGTCACCGATTTTCTGTACAGATAATGCAGCAATGATCGGTGTGGCGGCTTATTATGAATACATAAATGGAACCAGACATGGATGGGATCTGAATGCAGTCCCGAATCTGAAACTTGGCGAAAGATAGAGTGGGCGAACCACGAAATGCAGGTAAAAAGGAGAGAATAATATGAACAGGGAAAAATGTACAGCAGTAGTCCTGGCAGCAGGAAAAGGAAGCCGGATGGGTACAAAAATACAGAAGCAGTATCTGGAAATATGCGGAAAGCCTGTACTTTACTATTCTCTTGCTGCATTTGCAGCATCTCCGATTATTGATGAAATTGTTCTTGTGACAGGAGAAGGTAAGACTGATTATTGCCGGAAAAATATTATAGAAGCTTATGGAATCACAAAAGTTAATAAAATTGTGGTTGGTGGAAAAGAACGGTATGAATCTGTATATAAAGCACTAAGAGAAATAGAACCGGAAGGTTATGTCTTTATTCATGATGGAGCACGTCCGTTTGTTGATGAATCGATCATAGAACGAACTTACCAGGCAGTAAAAGAATACCGGGCATGTGTGGCAGGAATGCCATCGAAAGATACGGTAAAGATTGTAGATGAGAATGATTTCGCAGTAAATACACCGGAACGAAGATTTGTGTGGTGTATTCAGACTCCGCAGGTATTTGAGACTGCATTGATTCGTCAGGCATATTTTAAATTGATGGAAAATGAAGAAAATGAAAAAGGGATAACAGACGATGCGATGGTTGTAGAGCGTATGGAAAACTGTGCAGTAAAGTTGGTAGAAGGTTCGTATGAGAATATAAAGATTACAACGCCAGAAGATCTGATATTAGCAGAAAGTCTGATCAAAAAAAGAAATTGAAAAAAATTGGGAAAAGTCAAGAGTAAATGCGAAAAAAATTAAATAAATTTTATTAGGCCCCCAAAAGGGCGTCCATTTGCTCTTGAAATACTGCACTGGCTGGCAAAAATCCGAGGATCTTCCGCGGGTAGTTGTTCAGCCAGTTTGTTATTGTCTGGATCACTTCGGCGCCGATCTCGTCGAAGTTCGTCCCCTTTGGCAGCCAGCGGCGGATCATCTTGTTGAGGTTCTCGTTACTTCCGCGCTCGTATGAGCTGTACGGGTGGCAGTAGTAGCACTTCGTCCGGGATCCCTCCGCCAGTATGCTGCGCTCTATGCCGGGGCAGTCCGCAAACTCGCTGCCGTTGTCTACGGTGATCGTTTGGAACACGCGAGGAAAAAGCTCGCCCCATTCCTTTTCCAGATCGTCGAGGGCTTGCACTACGCTGGCCGCGCTCTTGTCCGGGAGCTTGGCCGTGATCTCGTTACGGGTGAGCCTCTCGGTCAGGACGAGGATCGCAGCCTTGCCCGGTCTGGCACTCACTACAGTGTCCATTTCCCAGTGCCCGAAGGTGGAACGCTCGCCGATTATCTCCGGGCGCTTTTCTATACTTTCGCCTTTCGGCGCGCGCTTCTGAGTCTGTACCTTGTGGTAGCTGCGCTTCTTGTCACCCTTGACCGGGAGGTTTTTGTTTGTGAGCCTGAGGAAGATCCCCTTCTCGATATAACTGTAAATGGTGTTTTTACTCTTGATCTCTGTGTTGAACTGGAGCCCTTGCGCCTTGATTTCTCCCAGCACGGCCTCCGGGCTGTACTTTTCGTCTGCGATCTTGGTTTCTATATATTCAGCGAGGCGGTGATCGTTTCCGATTTTCAGGTCGGCGCCTTTGGCCGCAAGGTTGGCCCGGTATTTCATTTCGCTGAGGTCTGAACTGTATCGGGTTTCCTCTGTCCAGTCACTATTCCGGTGCGTGTACTGTCCGCGCTGCAGCTCGCGGTATATTGTGCTAATATGCACGCCGACAACTTCCGCGATCTCTTTCGGAGTCTTGCCGTCATTGTTCAGGGTTTCGATCCGGATCCTGTCGGATTTACTTAAGTGTTTGAATCTTCTCATGGGTTTACCTCCAATATACAAAAAATGAGGGGCAGCCGAAGCCGCCCCCTTGAATGTGTGGTGCTTATTTCTCATACTCTGCTAAAAGCTCGGACGTTTCCGCGTCTGTCACTATATCTGAGAGTTTACAACTCAGCGCTTTACAGATCCGCAGCAGCGTGGAGAGTTGCGCCTTGCTTATATCCCGGTCGCCCTGTTCGTATTTCTGATACATTCGGACGTTTACCCCGGCGGCTTCCGCGAGCTGCGACTGGGAGAGGCCAGCGGCCTGTCTGAGCTTTTGCAGTTTTTCGTTTTTATAATTTACCTTTACCGTGATTTCCATGTGTCGGCCTCCTTCTTGACTTTGTTGTAGCCGGTGGATATAATAAAGGCGGTGGGTGGGAATTTCCCACCGCCGAACCTTTAGGACTGCTTAGGTTTTTGATTTGGCTTTATTGTTATCGTGATCCGTTCCACCGCTTCACTTCTTAAAGCCTTTTCGAGAACTTCGAGCAGTTCTTTTGTTTGCTTTTCTTTCTGTTCGTCCACCGTTGTGCCCTCCTTTCGTTCTTTCTGTTTTCCTCCTTTTTTCTTACTCAGGTTTTCCCTTACCTTGTAATATTATTATACACCCATAGGTGTATATAGTCAAGCTCATTTCCTTTATTTTCGCGCTTTTTCGCATAAAAAAAGAGGCGGTTTCCCGTCTCATTTTTCATATTCCAGCAGTGTGCAAACTGGCACGCCGAGCACTGTCGCGAAGTAGCTCAGCTCGAAGTCTGGCACAACGCGGTCGCCGGTTTCGATCCGGCTCACTGCTTTCTGGTTCAGATTCAGCCCAGCCAGTTGTAGCTTGGCGGCGAGCTGTTCCTGAGATATTCCCGCCTTTTCTCGGAGGGCCCGGATCGCAGGGCCGGAGGCGTTGCACGTTCCGTTCGTGTGCTTGTAGAGTTTCAAACTTTCACCCTCCTTTATCCCAAACATGACTGATAGCTTCTTGACTTTACCATGGCCGGGCGCCTATAATTATCCCAAACATGACTAAAAGCGAATAGACGCGAAAAAGAATTAGGAGGGCATGGCATGGTTGGAAAGAAGGGCCCGTTCGGCGGGTTTTGTAATTATGGAATTTTTGGGATCTGGGGAAAAGATCCGGGGACAGGAAAGAAAAAGTACAAAAAGGTGGACGCCGTTTCGGAAGCGGCAGCAGTAGAGAAGGCGGCGACTCTTGGCTGCGTGGATCCGCAGAGTGTCGAGGTGATCCCATTCCTCCCGCCGTCTGAAAAGCAGCAGCGGTACGCCGCAGATCTTGGCGTTCGTTTGCCGGAAGGCTGCACGGTTGTGGACGCCACCGCGTTGATCAGCAGGGCGGAGAGTGGAAACGATCCGGATCCTGCTCCCGGTCTTGTGGAGTATGCTCAGAGTTGTGGCGTTTGCTTTTCTACGCTGGCCGGAGAGGGCGGCTTGCTTGACTGTATGGTTTGCCAGCTTCCAATCAGGGAGAAGGCGATCCTTTTCGCCCATGCGGTTGCTGCCAGCGCGGCCGGTTCCGGTCTGGTGGATCCTCGAAAAACTCCGCAGTATTTGAAGTTTTGCCAGTTTGCCGATCAGGTGGCGGCGGATCCCGCTCTTGCGAAGTCGGTAGAGGGCCGCGATCGCTACGACTTCCAGAAGCCAAACACGAGATCGAAGGCATACAAGGCGGCGCTGGCCTGCTTATAAAAAATAGCCCGGTAGGAGATAACACTCCCGCCGGGCTTTCTTTATGTCCTGAACATGTCAGGGGCCTATTCTGTTTTAGATTCAGCGGCCGGAGCTTCGGCTGCGAGCTGCTGCACCGCAGTAGTGGCGATCGTTGCCGCTACGCTTGCCGCGGTTGTTGCTGCGTCGGCCGTTGCTGCCTTGATCTGGGACTCGCTGGCGGCCTTGGTTTCTCTGCATACCTGCTCGATCTTGGTTTCGAGCCATGCGTCGAAGTCGCCGTAAATCTCACGGAGGGCGGCCACGGTTGTGTCGCCGAGGATCTCCAGCGTCTTGTTTTTGGACTTCTCGAAGGCTTCGAGCTGCTTCTCTTTGGTGAATTTGCCCTCGGCTTTCAGTGAGTCCGCGAACGTCTGGGCCGTGTAGGCCACGGCCTGAGCTACGGCGTCCACTGCCATGTTCATGTATTTGGTGGCTGTCTCATTGTCCAGATCTTTCTCGATCTGGGCTGTCTGGCGTTTGAGCAGCGCCACGAGGTAGGCGCCACCGGCAGTAATGAGCAGGCAGAGGATCGGCGTCGCTGCGTTGAGGATCTGAGTCATAGCTTCGTTCATGGTGTTGGTTCTCCTTTCTGTTTTCTCCCGGATAGTACGGGCAGTTTTTACAGTCTGCTGCGTCGCACGGTGAGCCGTCCCACTCCACGAGGGAGCGGATCCAGATCACATGGACGGCCATGGCCACGATCAGCAGCAGGACACTGGCAGCCGTGCTCATTTTGAGACGTTGGCCGCGTCCACCCAGCCGTAGACATTGGACTGGCTGTCAGTGTGTACGATATGGTACGGGTGCTTTGCGCCCTTCACAATTCTGGTGACTTTGGCCGGGCCAGCTTTCGGAGATCCGGCAGCAGTTGAAGCTGCAGCGCTTCCGTAGTGAGGGCCACCAGAGAACTGAACCACGTCGCCGACTTTGATCTCAGAGCTTGCAGATCCGGCAGCGTTTCCGCCGTCGGTCGTTACGATTGCGTCGAAGTCCTTCGCTTTCAGCTTTTTGACTTCGGCGTCGGCGTTTTCTTTCTTGGAGTAGGCGCCGGTCTGTACCTTGTAGAAGCCGCCGGACTGTTTGAGAATGGCGTCAAAACCGGCAGCCTTCACCTTTTTGAGCTGAGCGTCGGCGTTTGCTTTCTGCTTATAGGCGCCGGTCTGGACGTAGTATTTCACGCCGGAACCGCCGGACGGGGTATTATTTCCGCCGGAGTTGCCGGAGTCAGTAGAGCCGAGCAGTGCGTTGATTCTGTCGGCGAGCTCCCCATATCTGGAATAAAGCCAGTCGCCGGGGCACGATTTATTTGCGAACCAGCGGTGCGCGGTGAGGACGATCTCGTTCGCCTTCGGCTCGTATGCGAGAGCCTCCTCCTTGCTGCCGAGCCAGAGCACCTTCGTTTTTCCGTTTCTCTTGCAGATGTCAGCGCAGAGCTTGATCAGTTTCTCATAAACTGCGGATTTCATGGCGTATGGTTCGGCCTTATCGCTGGCGCACTCGATCGTGATCGCTCTCTGGTCGTTTGCGTTGCTGGAGCTGCACCAGCTCCGGTTGCACTCGTCCACGATCAGGCAGACGCGGCCGTCGTACCCGATCCCGTAGTTGCAGCTTGCGTCCCTGCCTTTAGGGAAGCAGGCACCGATCGTTTCGGCAGATAACTGGCCGACTACGCAGTGCGGTGTCAGGCGGTCGATCGAGTGGGTTCTCTTTCCGCTGTGGTTAGGGCTGTAAACTGTGCAGTCCACTAATGAACTATTGCTCATGGTTTTACCTCCTTGTGTGTTGTTGGTTGTCTTGGTTGCGTATTTATTGAAGTAGGTCTGCCCGTAGCTGGCCCGCTTTGTCTGGACGCTGGCGCTCTGATCCTTTGGCTGTTCATATTTGAGTAGCACGGCGTCGGAAGCCTGTCTCACGCTGGTGGCTTTTTTCAGTACGGCCAGCACCGTGGCGTAGCTTTCGGCGAGTTCTTTCCAGAGGAAGCCGAGCTGAGTTTCCAGATCTCCGATCGAGGCACCGGTAGCCTTGACATAATTCAGGAGTGCCTCCTTGCGGCTCCAGAATGTCCACTGTGCGAGGCCGTAGCCTGCGGAGTCATGCACGAAGCCGGTATACTTTCCGGAGTCCACCGCGTCGGTGTAGTCGTCGTCCGTATAGCCGAGTTTTTTCTCGTAGGTGTTCTGGAGGTTGTGAGGGTTGAGCCCGCTCTCCGCGAACAGGTTCCCCATGAGTCCGGCGGCCCCGTATGAGTTCAGGCCCTTGCCGGTGAGGAAATTCCAGATCTTTTCCTCGTTGTTTTTTCCAGTGAGTGACATGTTCCACCTCCTTAGAAGTCGTTGAAGTTGTCCGCCTCTGGCTGCACGCCGTTGGCGTTCATCAATTTGATTTTGTTTTCAGCCTTGGCCTTCGTGTAGTAAAAACCGGTCGCGCTCGCCATTTCAGCGAACACGGCCGGGATCAGGTAGGCGAGGGCTGAGGTGTCCATGGTGGAGTAAATAATCCAGCAGGAAAAAACGGTAATTAAGATCGTCACGATTGAAACGCCGCAGAAAATAATTTTTGAAAATTCCACCTTTTTGCTGGTGGCTGCAGCCTCTCTCATTCGTTTGATCTGCTTCCGGAGCCGACGGTTTTCGGCTGTCAGCTCTCGGATCCGTTCCTCTGGATCTGTTTCGGTTTCTACCGGTTCCAGTGTTTCCTCAGTCATGGTGTCACCTCCTTAGCTTTCATAAATAGATTCGATCCCCTGCCTTGTCAGGAAGTCCTTCTGCTCATGTTTGACCTTGGCGGCATAGTCGAGGGCCGCGTGCATATCACCGTTGCAGTGGGCGTCCGGGATCCGCTGCACGGCTCTGGCTGTGGCTTCTCCGAGGGCGATCGCGGCGTTCACTCCCTGCACTAAAAAAAGCTCCTGTTGTTCGTGGAGCTTTTCGCGCTTGTCCTGAGCTTCTCGTCGCTGTTTTTCTTCTTCCTCCAGTTTCTTGCTCTGTTTCTGGATTTTCTGCTCGATACACCAGAAGCAGAACCCAGTGATCGCCGAAGGAAGGCAGGCGATCAAAACTGATTCAATTCCCATTGTGTCACCTCCTGCGGCAGCTCTATGTCTGCCATTTCTTTGCGTTTGAAAATAATATTTTTCTCGATCCATTTCTGGAGCCCGTGAGTGGAGCAGTGGCTCATAAGTCCGAAGTAGCTCTGCATGGTCGCGTCTACCGCGTCGAAGTCGATCAGCCCGGCCTTATACTCTTTTGCTATGTAGCGCATACGTGCCTTCATTTTCTTGACCGACTGAGCTGTCGGTTTGCGGTACCCCGGATAGATTCGGCAGCCCACGAAGGTGATCCCGTGCTTGACGAGTCCGATCGTGGTTTTGCTGTTCAATTCGAGGTGCAGGACTTCGTTCAGATACTTCTCGATCGCAGCTCTCCACCGGTTCAGTGTGGCCGCGTCAGGATAGAGCAGCGCCATGTCGTCCATGTATCTGTCGTAAAAATGGGCTTTCAGCTCGTGCTTGATATACTGATCCAGCTCATTGAGGCAGACGTTCGCGAGTAGCTGGCTCGTTAGGTTTCCGATCGGCATACCTACCTCGAACAGTCTTTCAGACGGCGGGATCTCGTCGGCGGACTTTCCCGGAGGCAGTCCGAAGGGCGTATGGTCGCAATTTATAATCGTTTCCATAAGCCAGAGGTAGCCGTCCTCGTTCGGGAACTTCCGGCGGAGTATGTCGAGCAGTACCCTGTGATCCACCCGGTAAAAATACTTTGATACATCCAGTTTCAGGTAGTACCATTTGCCCGGCTTTCGATCCACGAGCGTGCACCAGTATTGAAGCCGGTCGGCTGCTCTGGTGGTTCCTTTTCCCACCCTGCACCCGTAGCTGTGGTATATCATGCCATTGTCGAGGTACTGGTTTGTCTGGAGATAGATCGCCCACTGCACGACACGATCCCGGAAGCCCAGAGCCATGACGAGCCGTTTCTTCGGTTCATGGACGTAGAACTGCCGGTACCGGCCCACTTTGTAGGTGTGCCAGATCAAGTCGTTTTGTATGCTGATCAGGTTTTCCTCCAGATTCGCCGCGAAGGCGGTCACGTCGTTGCGGTACCACTTCTCGCTTGCTGCCTCGTGGTATGCGTCCAGAAGATTCTCCCACGAGTATATTCTCTCCAGAAGGGAGGGCTGGTTTCTTGGATCCATGTCCTCGTTCCTCCTTGTGTTGTCATAATAATGGCCCGCGTGTGACAATCCTTGGCGAGATCTTTCCGCTATGGCAGCCACGCCATAGGATCCGGATCTGCCTTCTGTCCGCATAGCAGACAACGGCCAGCCTGCGCGGTTTGCTCGGTGTCCCCGGTGGCCTCCACCGGCAGAGCAGCACGAGCGTGTATCTTTGGCCTTGTCGGCCGGGAAATGCATCCCTTTTGCCTTGGCGTTTCTGCTGGGCCTTGGCCCTCAGAAAATAAACAAATAAGGCAAGAGCGGCACGGAAGCCGATGTTCGTGTTCGCATTGCTGCGGGAGTTGTTGCCGTTGAGGTAGAACACACCAGCGTTCGAACCGTTGTTCCAGTTGCCCCCGCGATACACGCAGCGCCTCCTTTATCTCGACACATTCCCCACGGGCTTTACTCGTTCGACTTTTTCCAGCCGCCGAGCATACGCCCGATTTCGTTCAGCTCCTTGCTCCATATTTCGTGGAGCCCCGGAGAGATCAGGCGATCCTCCGGAGAGACTGCCGTGTCTACGAGAGAGCGCAGCACGTCCAGCTTGGTGTCCATTTTATTCTGGAGTTCTACCCGGCGCGAGCCTCTGGCCCTGTTGGCCTCAATGCAGAGCTCCAGCATATCCATGAACGCCGCCGTCATGTGTTTGCGATACTCGAATTTTTCGGGTTTCCGCATATTTGCGGTGCGTTCGCTCACCCGGATCATGCTCCGGACGATACGCTGCCGCAGTTGCAAGTTGTCCATGTTGTTACTCCTTAAAAGGGTAGAGGGTGGCTTGGTGTGCCACCCTCATGCCAGATTTTCAGATTGCCAGATTACCGGATTTCCGGGATATAAGCGGCACGGAAGCCGATGACCGTGCCCGCATCGCCGCGGGAGTCGTCGCCGCTGAGGTAGAACACACCAGCGCCCGAACCGCTGTACCAGCAGCCCCCGCGAGACACGCAGCGCTCGGCTACGCCGTTATTCCACCACATGTAGTCGCCCTCGTATACGTCAGTAGTGACGTCGGAGTCCGGGAGAAGGGCGAGAGCGCGCAGCATAACCTTGGCAGCGTCTCCGATCGAGCTGTCAGCAGTAGCCTGATAAAAGGCGCAGCTTCGGCTTTCATCTTTTGCGTTGGTGATCGAAGTAGAGTACGTCCACTTGTTGTTCACATAGTCCAGTTTTACGGTTTTACCGGAAACATGGGCGGAGCTGTCGGTCGTCTTGCTCTCAGGATCTACAAGGGCGCCGTCTGCGGCGTTGATGGCCTTCCAGCATGTGCTCGTTGCGTTCTGAGGGTTGTCCGGATCGGCTGCGTCGTTGTTTGCAAGAATCTGAAGCTCGCCCCAAACAAGGCGGATTCCTCCCTGCCATTCCCACACGTTGCCGTTCAGATCCCAGATACCAGCCATGGTCTTGTCGTGGCTCCATGAGATCGGGCCGGTGCCAGTTGCAACTCTCGCGATCTTGCCGCTTTCGTAGTAGCTCGGCACGGCTTTGTAATTACTTTCGCGGCTGTCTTTGCCGTAGTTGTTGTTACCATACGGGAGGAAGCCGTTTTTCTTGCACCAGAGAGCGATCGCGGCCCATTCTGCGTTAGTGCTCAGGTGCCAGCCTGCGCCCTTGGCCTCGCAGCGTGCGCGTGCGGTGTCGAAGTTGATACTTGCGGTCGGATCTTCGCCCGGCAGGCTGTACGCTACGGAGTTGTAAACCTTGGCCTGATACTTGCCGTAGTAAAAGCCGGGGATTTCCACGCCGTTGACGATAAAGGCCGGGTGGGTGCTGTCATTTCCGCCGGTGAGTACGTCCGAGTTCTTAAACTTCGGGATATACACCAGAACGGAAGGGAGATCGGTGTCGTCTGTCTTGACGACGTTGTTCGGGCAGATCATTTTTACTGCCAGATTGGTGAGGTCAAAATTTGCCATTTTCTTGTGCTCCTTTCTGCTTATTCAATGCTCCAGAGGATCAGCTTCACCTCTGCCATGTCGAGCGGGTTCTTTGTGCGCTCTACGGTCTGGCGGTTGGTATCGCCGGACTCGTCGGCGCCTTCCTGCGGTTCGATCGGTGTCTCGGTATAGGTTGCGGCCGGGATCTCGATCTGGGCCACATAGCGGCCGCCGGGCTGGGTGCCGAGCATGAGATCACCGCCGCGATCCATGCACACGTCGAGGGTGCGGGCCTCGTCGCCCTGATACTTGGTAACCTTGATGCTGAGCGCGTCGTCGTCGAAGCTGAGACGGTAGCCGTCCTGCTCCCACTGGATCTTTTCGCCGGTGTTCTTCTCGATCACCTGCACGTCGTTGATTTTTGCCATGGTTTATTTACCTCCTTTGATTCTTAAAATAAGGGTGGCGCTCTCTGCGCTTCCGTCGTACTTGACCTTGAAGCCGTTGAGCTGCTTGTCGTAGATCTGGATCTCGCCGACATTTCCGGTGTGGGCCTGAATATCCACGTCCACGGTGTAGTCTGTGTTGTCGCGAGTGATCGCAAGGCTCACGGTCTTGGCGGAGTTGTTGAACGGATAGCTCGCCGTGTTTTTCAGTTCTACGACGTGGCGCTCGATCTCTGTCTGAGACTGGAGCTCTCCGGCTGCGATCAGGAGCATGGCAGCGGCCACGCTGGCGTCTGTGATCCCGCTCTCCATGTTGTTGAAGTGGGCGGCGCTCTGATCGGTTCCGGCCTGAATGACCTCGCCGCTATCGACGTCTACCACTTTGTCGAGCCATTTTGTTGCGTTATACATGTGTCTGTTTCCTCCTTCCTTTATGCTGTGACTTCATAGATCGGGATCGTGATCTTGATCATGGTTCCCTGTCCGGCCACTTTGTTGATAGTTCTCTGCTGGTATGCTGCCTGCTCCCCGTAGGTGTCGATCAGACGGGAGGCGTTGATCGTGCAGGCGATAGAGTCCAGCGTCGGGAACGTCGCCATAACTACCACGTTTTCGCCTTCGATCTTTTTCTGGTTGATCGTTCCGTGGTGCCATGTGCCGTTTGTCTGAGCCTCGACATAGGCGAGAGAGCGGAGCCACTGCTGCCGCCTTCGTCCCATGTAGGCTTCGCCGAAGTATGCCATTTTGTGCCCTCCTTTCGGTTTATTCCCCGCAGCGCTTAGTTCCGCATTTTACGAACGGATAGCAGAACAGGGCCGCCTTTTCGTTCGTGGCTGCTGCGCGTTTTATAACTGAGCCCAACGTCCCCGGCCGTGGAGTTATTCCACATTCAGGGTAGTTGTAGCGGAACGCCTCGGTGTCAGGCTCGGCTGCAGCCGCTTGCTTTACGACGGCGCCGAGTGTTCCGGGCTGCGGATATGTTCCGCAGGTTGTGGTTCCGGCGTGAGTGTAGTCGTATAGGTACGGCTTCACTTCCGGATCTGTTTCAATGCTCGGCTTTATCACGAAGCCGATCGTGGCCGTTCGCGGGTTGGTACCGCATTTCACAAAATCATAACGGTGCAGCTCCGTGTTCAGCGCACACTCAATGCCGGGATCCGGCCCCTGCTGCCAGTAATAGAAAACGCCCGCGATATGCGAGCGCACATTTTTGGCAGCCTGAACGGCGTCAACAAATTTATTAAAATTTTCGCCGTCGGTGTTCGCGTTTGTGGTTAGAGCCGCGAAGGTGTACGGGGAGTCGTCCATCTCGAACCACTCCATGACGTAGCCCTCGCCGAAGTATGCGCCGATCAGACGCTCAACGGCCCACTTGGTACCGCGTTTTCTTTTGATCTGCTGCGCGAGCTTGATTGTGTTCCGCTTCTCTGTCAGGCTCATGCCTTCGGAGTCGTACCAGTCAATGTCCAGCTCCCACGCCATTTCGTTGCACTCCGCCTCTGTGAGCTCGTCTACCTTGTCCCATGTGCGGATTGTGGCCAGACGTTTGCCCGGCTCACCTATGAGCTTGTTCACGGCCTTGCTGAGTGCGATCGCTGCCTCGTCGTCCTGCATGAAGGCGGGCAGCAGTTTTATAAAATCCATGTTTGACACTTTCATGCCGCCCATGCTGTCCACCTCCTTTATCCTCTGACGATATGCTTCACGGTCTTTTTACCGGAGAACTTGGCCACGGTCGTGCTGTTGAGCTCGGTGTATTCCGGTTTGATGATCTGCACGCGGGTGGCTCCGATTAGATCGTCGGCCCAGTCAGGGCAGAGGATCCGCTTCCGGAGCTCGTCTGGGTTTATGTCCTGATTCAGTGTGGAGCCCTGCCAGTTGATATATTGATCAATAGCCCCGCCGGATCCTTCCACGTTCTGCACCACTTCGGACTCGTTGGCTTTAGTGGTGTAGTAGGTGAGTTCTATGTCATACTCGTGAGTTTCTGGAGCTTCCACCGTTACCATGTCAGTGAGAGGTCGAACGTCGTCCGCAGAGCAGGCGGCCAGCACGTCGGCCAGCACGTCCTCGCTCGGAATCTGTCCTCCGGCGCAGATCGGCACGATCTTGACACGGCCGTACATATTGCGGCCGATCTGGATCTTTACCGTCTCGGCTCCAGCGAGAGATCCGGAGAGTGAGAGAGTCAGAAGCTCGTCGGCATACTCGGCCGTATAGTCTGCCCCTGCTGTGGCTTCGGATCCGTCGCTCAGGAAAACTACCAGAGTGTCCGGCAGGAGATTGGCACCACCTTGGAAGGCGTGCCCGGCGTAGGTTTTCAGGGTTCTGGTGATCGTTTCCTTTTCGGATTCCACCACCGCGTCCGTGACGAGAGAGTTCGCGGACAGCGCCCAGTATTTGTAGGCTTTGGCCGGGCCTGCGGTGCTGAGTTTGTTCTCAGCCTCTCGGATTCTCTCACGGTACGGTTCGTCCTCCTCACGGTCGCCTCCGCCTTCTGTTATGGTCAGGTTTGTTACTCCGTCGAGTAGTGGAACGTCGGAGACGTCCACGATCTCGGAGATCTCGCCCTCGTCTATGTTGTTGTAGTCCGTGCCGCCTTCCTCGGCAGTTGCTGCCACGTCCACATAGAGGCTACCTGCATAAAGCACGGCTGTGGTGTCTGTCAGGAAATAGTGAACGAAGTCACCAGTTACTCGAAGTCCGGCCGGTATAATGATATTAGAGCCCACCGTTTCGGTAACTGTGAACCGTAGGGTGGTAGTGGCATAGGTAGGATCGAGACGGATCACGTCTCTGTTTTCTCCCAGAGCGTCCAGAACAGTGCCCCTTGCATATCGGAGCATTTTTTGGCGGCAGGCGTCGTTTACTGTGTTGTAAACAGTGACGATCACCTTCGCCATGGTGTCGCCGAAGATTCGGCGCTCGTCACCGGGGTAGAGAGGCTCGCCGACGCCGTTCTCTAATTCTTCCAGTATATCGGTGTAGATTGTTTCGTCGGTTGTCTCTATGAATTTAAGCTCGCTCATGCGTCCTCGTCCTCCTTTCTTTGGATAATGTTCACGATCATGCCGAAGTCGCCAGAGAAGGCAGCCGCCGGATCTGAGGCGATACTGTCAGACTCCACGCGGGGCTCGAAGGTTTCCAGAACCCACTCCGCGTCAGCTACGGCTTCGTCGGTCGCGTTCGGTTTGTCGATCAGAGTCCCGTCAACGCCGCGCACGCGATCGTATGCGACTTCACCGCGGACGATCCTCAGTAGATTGGCGGCGCACACTTCTGGGCTCCCGTTTCCGCTTGCTCTCATGGCGTCACCTCCTTATGCGAGAGTTACTTCGGACAGATACACCCAGCTATTGATCCCGTTAGGGTGGCCCAGTAGCACCTTATTTTGGCTGCTCTTGATCTGGCTCACCCTATGCTTTCGTTGTTTTACCCAGTTTGGTATCTTCTGGCCGGTTGCGTACCTGCTGCCGGTCGGCTTCACATAGTCGCCGACTTTGATCGTTTTCTTTGTGGCCTTTTTGGCCGCTGTGTTGGTTGTTTTCTTGACGGACTTCGAGGCGGTGCTCGCTTTCACATTCAGCGCGGTGGTGCTTACCTTCACGCTGGTGGTGGCCGGATCGTATTCCTTGAATGTGAAGGAAAGAGTGGCCAGAAGCAGCCGCCCCTTGCCGTCCACCTTTGTGTTGCTTACCGCGACTTTTCGGAGCTGGAGCTTCGGCCCCAGCTTCTTGCCGCCGAGATAGAAATAATTCACTTTTGTGACGAGAGCCTTCCAGCTCTGGATCTCCGCCCATACGTCAACGCCTGCGCCTGAGTGCAGCACGGTGGTGAATGAGAGGGGGAAAAGCTCGGTGCCTCGTTCGTTAGTCGTCTTTTTGTCCTCGGTGCTGGTGTTTTCGTCGGCCACCTGCTCGTAGGAAAAGGCCAGCCCCTCCAGCGCGACGACTTGCTTTGATGATACGGCCCATTTTTTTGAGCCCCACTGTGCCATTGTTGGCATGGCTGTACCTCCTTAGTTTGGTTTTTTAGTGGATCCGCTGCCCGTTTCGACGCCTCCGTGGGTGTGCCCGCTCAGGCTTATGCCGCGAGCTGTGACGTCGCCCTTCGGTACGTTGATATTACCGGCCGAGAGGCTCGGCAGGTAGCACCCCCATTCACCGTCCGCCCGGCCCAGCAGCAGCCCGGTGGAGTCGTCAAACTCCACATAAACCACCGCCGTGCCTTTTGAGAGGTTTCCGGTGGATCCGCGGAGGTGCCACGGGATCGTGATCTTTGCGGTTGGCTTGGCCCCGGCGTCAGACGGTACAACGCGAGCCGTGTTCCCTGATATGCTGGCGATCGTGCCTTTATTGATGTTTCCCATTAGTAGCCCTCCAGAATGTGTCGGAAGTAGATCGTGGATTTATTTCCGACAAAATCATGCCGGACTTTATACACAAAAACGGTACCGTCCCACATGGTTGCCCTTGGTGTTGATAGTGTCAAAATGCTGGCGGCTGCATATCCGGTCATAAGTGACTTGGAAAAGTAGCCGGATCGGGCGAACTTGTTCGCGTTCCGCAGCAGCCCCTTGGCGAAGCGTGCCGCCTCTGCATTGCTGGTTACCTGAATAGGCACCGCAGGGCGGAGCACTGAGCTGTTGGAGCTGTCGGCTATAAATTTTCCGGAGTAGCTTCCGCTTGCAATTTCGCAGGATCCGTACATTCCGCCCCGGTTGTCCTCATAGGAGAAAACGCCGTTTTCATCTACGGAGAGGCTACCGGCTGGAGTCTGGCCCTCTATGTACTGCTCGTTATACGCCAGTAGCTTGCCGTCAAATATAAGCATTTGGCAGCCTTCCAGAGTGCAGAGCCGGTGAAATAGGGCGAAGTCTGTCTCGTTGTCCTGTTTGATATACGGGTAAACCTGATCCGTGCAGCCGTAGTTCTGGAATGTTAGCCCGTGATTTCCTGCGAACTCATTCGCCAGTTGCAGGAACCGGACGCCCTCCCAGCTTTTACTCTTTTTTGTCTTGCCGCTTTTCGGCATGGACATGGCTCGGATCGTAAAAAGCCCGTTTTCTGGTTTCATGGAGTGCACGAACATTTTCCCGGTATCACTCGCGCCTTCTTTGAATTGCACGGTGTCACCTTCGGCCGGTTGCCACTTGCTCCATGTTCCCTTGGTGTCGTTGAAGCGGATCACGAGGGTGTCGGCTTGCTTTTCTGCGAACATTTCGTGCACGCAGTAGTTCACCGACACGTCCCCGTATATATCCACCCCGTTGTAGTAGAGGTTCACGCGCTGTCGTCCTCATCCTCAGAGTCCCGGCGCCACGGCGGCAGAGTTTCCGGCGTCTCTGCACCTTCGACGATCGGCAGCCGGAGGGCCACGTTCGCGTCGAAGATCAGCACGTCCGCATAGTCGGGGTTAAATTCTGCGATATAGTGCGCCAGCATTTCCTCCCCGTACATTTCGAGGGCCAGCGCGTCGAAGGTGTCCCCTTCGCGTGTCGTGTAGTCTTTGTAGCCTGTTACTCTACGCATATTGAGCCACCTCCCGCATTTTTATAAATTCTTCCAGCCAGTCGAAGAACTCGGCCTCGTGGGCTTTGAGCTTCGCCATGAAGTCGTCCGCGTCGTCGCCGGTTCCTTCTGTCTGGATCTGTGGGCTCCATGTGAAGCCGGAGAAGTCGTAGTAAACTACCACGCCGCCACTGTCTGCCAGACTTCCGAGAGAGAAGTCGTCCAGAGTCAGAAGCCTTCCGGCCGTGCTTGTGAGTCCTTCGCCAGAAGATCCGCCGGTTGTGCTTGCAGTGTTGAACACTGAGGTGATCATGGTTTCCAACTTATCCCAGAGGGTTGCAAGAGGAACCACCGCCTCGGCGCCAGCTTCACCACCAGCCAGAAGATTGTTACCTGCTGCGCCGAAAATAGTCGGGCGCGTCAGAATACCGCCGTCCTTGTACCATGAAATACCGAAGTGTGGTACGCTTGGCGGGTTGATCGAGAAGCTGCCGCTGATACTCACATGAGGGAGTTTCAGGTGTGGCAGGCTCCACGAGAAATTAAACTTTGATTTTAGGGCGCTGATCGCGTTTCCTACGGCGTCCCTTGCTGCCGACATTTTGCTGCTGATCGTCGAGTAAATACTGGAGAACTTACCCGACACTGTGCTGAGTGCGGAGCTGAGTCCTGAACTCATGGTGGAAGTGATTCCACTCATTAAGCTGGAAACGGTAGACTTTGCGCTGCTCAGTTTGCTGCTGATCGTGCTCCGGATGCTTTCCCATTGAGAGGAAGCGGTAGAGCTCACACTTGACCACGCAGAGCTTGCCACGCTGGTGATCGTACTCGTTGCCGAGCTTACGGCGGAACTGGCCGCCGAGATCTTGCTGCTCACTGTGGAGCTGATTGTGTTCCAGAGAGAGGAAGCCGTGGAGCTTACGCTTGACCATGCGGAACTTGCCACGCTGGTGATCGCACTCGTCGCGGTGCTTACTTTCTCCTTGGCTGCGTCGATTTTGGAACCGATCGTGCCTTTGATCCCTTCCCAGAGGGAGGAAGCCGTGGAGCTGATTGCGTTCCATGCTGCGTTTGCTACGTTGGAGATCGCAGTCGTCACCGTGGTGATCTTTTCTTTTACGGCGTCGATTTTTTCGCCGATCACGCTCTTGATAGTCTCCCAGATAGAGAGCACTGTGTCCTTGCAGTTTTCCCAGATAAACCGAAACGGCAGCGTGATGATCTGGAAGGCTGCGCTGATAATTTCCTTCACGGCCATGATCCCGACGGTCACAATGTTTTTAATTGTTTCCCATGCTCCGGACAAAAATCCGGTGATTGAGTCCCAGATATTCGTGAAGGTGTCGTGGATCTCGGTCATGGTTCCGGTAACGCTCGAATAAATTCCGGATAAAATTCCGGAGAAAAACGAGACGATCGCGTTCCATGTGTCCGTGAAAAATGTTTTGATTCCCGTCAGGATTCCGGAGAAAAACGACGAGATCGCGTTCCATGTGTCTGAGAAAAATGTTTTAACATTCGTCCAGACGGTTTCCCAGTCGGTGCCGAACCAGCCCAGAACGGTGTCCGCCAGAGAGGTGAACGTGCTGATCCAGTTCTCGAAGGTTGCCACAACGAAGTCCCAGACTGCGCCGAAAACTTCTTGGACGCCCTGCCATACCATGTCCCAGTCACCGGTAAAAATTCCGGCGAAGATGTCAAACAGGCCGGTCAGAATGTCGAGGGCCTCGTTCAGAATATTGCTGATCTGCTGGAATACGCCCTCGAAAATCGGAGCGAGCACCTCGCAGAAGCCGTCCCAGACTGCCTTCATTACTTCGGTTATGTCCTCGAACTCGAACCCCAGCGCGTTGAGCCTGTCCACAATTCCTTGCCCGAACTCGTCGAACTTGGCCTTGATTCCGTCCCAGATCGCTGTGATCTTGTTCCTAAATTCTTCGTTGTTTTTCCATAAATTCGTAAAGGCGAGAGCCACGGCCGTGATCACTGTGATAATAGCAATAGCCGGAAGCGATACGCCTCCCAGTGCTGCAGCGAGTTTTACCAGTGCGCCCTTCACCATTGCGATCTTGCTCGATATGGTTCCCCAGTTCATAGCCGCGATAACGGCACCGAGGCCGCTCACCGCTATGGTCACTTCTGGGATATGTCCGCCGAGCCATTCGATCGCCGGGATCACGCCGTTGGTGATAAACTGCACACCTGCTCGTAGCTTACTTTCCAGCGCGTCGTAAATTTTGAGCCCCAGTTCCTCGAAGGCGCTGTTCATTGCCGCCACGTCGCCGCTGAGGTTGTCGTTCATAATATTGGCCATTTCCTCAGCGGATCCAGAAGCTCCGCGGAGTTCTTCCTCGTACCCGGCGATATTGTCCATGCCTTCGTTGAGGATCAGGTTCAGGCCCTTGGTGGAGTCTGCGGTAAAAGTGGAAGATAGCGCGACGGCTCGTTCTGCGTCGCCCATTCCATTTGTGGCGGCTTCCACTTCTGTGAGAATGTCGGTGAGATCTCGGAAGTTGCCCTGTGCGTCCATTACGGCCACGGAGGTTTCCCCGATCTTGATCGCGCCGTCCTTCATTCCGTTGGTTATGTCTCGCATAATCGCGGCCATGGCGGTTCCGGCTTCAGATCCTTTGTAACCTTGGTTTGCCATTCCTTCGAGCAGCGAGGTGACGGTTTCGACGTCCTGCCCGGCTGCATTTAAGTTGGCTGCGCAGTTCTTGTAGGCTTCGCCCAGTGCTTCGGCCGTGGTGTTGCTGTGGCTTTGCGCGTAGGAGAGCAGATCTGCGAAGTATGCGGCGTCTCCGGCCTCCATGGCGAAGGCGCTCAGGTAGTCCGTTACCATATCGGAAGCCGCTCCCAGTTCCATGCCGGAAGCGGCGGCCAGATTCAGAACGCCGCCCAGCGCACTTGTGGACTGATCGGCGTCCCACCCGGCGAGGCTCATGTATTTGAGGGCCTCGGCTGCATTGCTGGCCGAGAAAACCGTGGTGGCGCCGTATTCTCTGGCGCAGGCTTCCAGTTTCTCGAAGTCCTCACCGGTTGCGCCACTGATTGCCGATACCTCGGACATGGTGCTGGTGAAGTTTTGGCCCAACTCTATGACGTTTCCGACCAGATTTTTGATACCGTCCACCGCTCGCATGATCGCGTCGGCTGCGAGATTTGCCAACGTAGCCTTAAACATGGTGAAGCCGTCGTCTGCCTTTTTGGCCGAGCTTTCGACTTCCTCCAGAGAATTGTCCAACTTGTCCGCTGCGTACTCTGCGTCCGAGAGCTTGGTTTTGTTCTCGTGCAGTTCGCTGGATAGGTCTTGGATCTGTCGAGCGAGTTCCCGCGCTTCGTCGCTGGTTTCCCCTTGTTCGGTTGCAACGTCAACGTATCGCTGTTTTAACTGTTGGAGGGTGTCCTCCTGTTTGGAGATTGTAGAGCGCAGCGTTTCAGCTTCTCCGCCTGCGTCGTCCATGGTTTCGGACAGGGCACGGGCGGCTTTTTCTGCCGCGTCCAACGTGCCGCGATTTTCCGTCAGTTCACCGGACAGTTCTTGGATTGTACTCGCGAGCTGTTCGGCTTCCTCGGTTCCTTCTTGGCCGGTCACAATGTAGTCGGCGTAGCCTTGTTCCAGATTTTTGAGGACTGTCTCCTGCGTGCTGATCTTTGCCGCCAACTGTGCGGAAGCACCGGCGGCTTCGAGCGTTTCTTTGCTCATTTCCTCCAGACGAGAGACGGCCGCGTTTATAGCCGATTGAAGGGAGGGGCTGAGGGATCCGGCGATCTCTATCGTAGATTGTAGAGTATGGTCTGCCACGTCCTCACCTCCTTGTGTGCTTTGGCCTCCTTATGTTTAGCGGCCGATTTTTCTCAGCGCGTTTTTTTTCGGCTGCGAGATCCTCGGCCGCTTCTGCATACTCTATGATGAAGTCAGTTACTCGCTTTTTTTCGAGCTCTGTCGTGCTGGTGTGGTAGACTCTGGCGTAGTCGCGGTAGGCTCTGCGGAGTCGTTTTCCTGTGGTTCCGGCTCCGATTTCAGCATAAAATTTCGGCCGAGGGCCATTACCTCCACAACGTCCGCGCCCTTCATGCGCTCCAGATCGGAAAAGTCATAAGTCGGATTCACGGCCACGATCGCAGCATAGCCGAGGTAGAGGTGGAGGCCGAAGTCGAACTCTGCCGCTGCGGACACGGACAGGTTCTTCATACCTGCAGCCGCTTTTCTCTTTGCCTCAGCAGTTGCGAAAAGCACGCCGTCGATCTCGTTCGTGTCGTACTTCATTTCTGTGATTTTGTCCCCGTTGATCATCACGGGATTTTTCAGAGTGAGGGTTCCGTTCATTTTGTTCTCCTTTCAAGCAAAAAAGAGCCCGCCAGTGGCTTGACCGGCGGGCCGTGGTTATTTTTTGATTACTGCATTAAAGCAGGTTGTTGATCTGGCTCATGTAGTCCTCGCCGTTGATACGGAGGATCTGAGCCAAACGGTCAACGCAGCAGATCTCGACGCCATTTGCGTAGATCTGGAGCCTTGTCACGTTGTAAGCGTTCTCGGCTTCGGTTGCGCTGCCGACTTCGACGCCCAGCTCAGGGAATGAGCCCGGCATAGTACGCACAAAAGCCTTGCAGCCTTCGGTTGCGGTGGATCCGTCGGATTTTACGACATTCTGAACCCAGCGGAACTCGAAGCTCTGCTTTTTGAGGCGGTTCATGCGGCGCAGGCCGTTGTCTACACCGATCTTTGTAATGGAGAGCTCCATGTTCTCCAGAAGTCCGATCAGTGGCACGGTCATGTTACCCATGGCCTGCACGTCAGCGGTTAAAAATTCAATACCGGGCAGAGTGAAGGCGACATCCTTCGCCACCAGAGTGCTGTCCGCGTATACAGTGTCGGCCACTACCGGGCCTTTAATATCGAGCCATTTTGCCATTGTTCTGCACCTCCTTATTCAGTAGCAAAAAAGGACTGGAAGCCTTCGTCTGTGTAGCATACGCGAGCGGTGCCAGACTTGAACGGAGGCGTGTTAGTTACGGAGAAGTCCCAAACGAAGTCGCCGTTCAGCATGTTGCTGGTAGGGTTCGCGCTCTCCACAAATTCCACGGACGGGGTACCGATCAGGGCACCGATTCCCAGAAGGGTGTCGAGCTTTTCCTTTTCAAAATTCAGCACGCTGTCCTTGTCCTGCGGAGTCATAGGGCTGTCGATCTCAGTTCCGTGATCCTTCTGGAAGCTGTTCGTGATATGCTCCAGCATACGGATATTTACGTCGAAGATCGCGCGGGCGTCCATGCTGCCGTTGTACTTGTACGCAGCAGTATGAGGGCCCCACAATACCCAGCGGCCACCCCAGAAGCAGGCTGTTGTGATTCCTTTTTCGTTGAGCTTGTTCGCGGTTTCCTGATCGAAGCCGCGGTTCTTGGAGTCCTCGCCGAAATACTGGCTCGTGGCCATGATTTCCTTGTTGGACGGAGATTCAAACGGAACGCCGTCGTGGCTCAGGTCTACGCGCTGCATAGTGGCGGCGCCTACTGTGGACAGCCAGAAGATCCGGCCGTTGCCGTCCTTAATCTTCGGCCAGTATACCTTCGAGAACTCGCTGGTGTAGCCGTTGTCAATGGCCCATTTCTGAGCCTTTGCGAGCGTGTCGATCTTGGTTCCTTTGTCCTCCAGAGGAACGTCGGCGTGAACGAAGCCGTCCCAGTGGCCGTTGAGTTTCTGGATAGTGCTCACCATGGCCTTGTATACGGCCGGGATATGACTCCAGCCCGGAGCTGCCAGAATATTGAGCACGGCGTTGTGGTACTGATAGAGTAGAGCCATGGAAGCCAGTCCGGTATATTCTCCGGTTTCGGTTTTCTCACCGATAATGTCGGCCGCCTGCACCTTGGAAGTATCCACGGTGTCGAAGGTTGCGGAGAGTTCGGCCCCGTCAGTCTCTTTGAGCAGTGTCACGGTTACTGTGTGCTTTGCCATGCTATAAGAGAGAGCATAGTCCACGCCCTCGGCCTTGTCAGCGATCGCGAAGGTGTCGAGAATAATCTTGTCGCTCTCAAACTCTGCCTTGCCGTCTGTGAAGGTCAGGGCCTTTGTGGTTTTCTGTGCGGATTTATGCACCGCAGGATCGAGCACGTTCACGATATAGATCGGGCCCACATTTCCGACGGTGTTGTCGAAGTGCTCAGCGAACGCAGAACCGAGGGTGAATGTTTCCCAGTCGTCGGAGTAGCCGACGAGGCTCTGGACTTCGCTCATATTGGTTACTTTTACCGGCATATTAACGAGATCTTTGTCAGCGTAACCCCTGATCAGGTTCACCGGTGCGGTGCCGATATACGCGGCCACCACGTCGGCCTGAGTGACGGAAGCCACTTTGCTTTCGCCGATTTCGCCATATGCGCCATGCAAATATGCCATGTTTTAGTCCTCCTTATAAAAATTCTTCGTATTCTTTCGGGATCGCCGGAGTCGTTCCGATTTCCAGCGCGAAGCTGATCCAGCTATGCCAGTACGGGTAGTAGTCCCAGACATTGCCGTCCTCTGTGAACGGGCCGAACTTGATCCCTTGCTCTTTTACGAGCCTATGGCCTGCGATATATTCCGCAGTTTCGATCTCGCGGAGTACGAGGTCGGCCAGATTGTAGTAATCGCGCCAGCCGTCCATGTTTCGCGAGTATGTTTTGGCAGCTTCTCCGGTATTGACGTAGTAGGAGTAGCCGCCGGTTGCCTTCGCGTTTTCGCGAGGGTTGAAAATCTCCCCGCCGTGTTGGCCGGGATTCCAGCAGGCGAGGCAGAGCCGGATCTGGAGCTGCCTCTTTTTCTGAATAAGCTCGTCGCTTCCTTCCATGAGCTGCACGCAGACGGAAGGGATCGGAGCGGCCACGTTTGGCGGCAGCCGATCCTTTCCCGGAACGTATAAAGGGAACGCCGCGGGGTTTACCATAACAACGTCGTAGCCGGTGTCGTTCCGGTAGTCGTCCGGCAGTTTGAGGGTGATCTTGCTGCATACGTTTTCAGTGAGCCAGCTCACTATTTTGTCGATACTGTTTACCAGTGTCATGCTGCCGTCACCTCCTTAGCTCATGCGATTCTGGCGAACCGCGATCTGTACGAGTCCCATTTCCGACATGGTAGTGACAACGATCACCTCGCGGCCGTCCAGATTGAGAAGGCGGCCGGGATCCAGATTTTCTGGAAGGTCGGAGGCTTTTCCCATGATTACCATGTCGGCCTCGTCCATTCCATGAATACGGTTGTCGCCGATTTTACTCAGCTTGGCCATTATGTCGCTGTCAATTACCACCGGGACTTCCTTCCCTTCGATTCGGTGAAGGTCTGCGAACTCGTCCAGATTCAGGAAAATGTCCGAGAGATCCTGCTTTATTTGGTCTTTGAAGCTCACGAGCTTACGCCTCGGAAGGTTCCGCCTCGATTTTTGCGGAGCTGTCGGCTTTGGCCTTGGCTGCCTCGATCAGGGCGATCACTTCCTTTTTGCTGCGGACTGCGCTCGCGTCTACGCCATACGCTGCTGCAGCTTCTCTGAGCTCTGTCATGTTCAGGCCGTTGTATTCTGAGAAAGTGCTTTCCGGCTCCGCCTCATACACGGCCACGCCAGCCTCCACCAGCTCAGCCTCGCGGGCTGCGTTGATAGAGAAGGCAGGAGAGTGTTTCGTCATAGGTTCCACGGTTCCGTTTTTAACGAGCCCGTAGGTGCCTTTGATCATTCGGATCATGTGCTCACCTCCATTATTCCGGATCTGCTGCGTTCAGATCCGGGAGATCGTCGCCGTCTGTGTCCTCGTCGTCAACCATGCCGCCAGCGTTTACTTCTGCGGCTGCGATCGCGTCCACATAATCGGCTTTCTTTTTGCAGCCGGTAACGTCAACGCCGAGATCACCGGCGAGGTTCTGGAGCTGCTGGATCGTCATTTCTTCGAGCTGGCTCTTTGCAAGGTGGCCGGTCACTTCCTGCTCGTCCGCCTCGTCTACTTCGATTGCGCCGCCGACGTATTCAGCGACACCAGCAGAGACGAAGTGCTCCGCCTGAGTGTCCTCGCACTCAAATGGGCCGTCCGCTGCTGTCATTCTCTTGTGGGCGTGCTTGGCGTCATAATAGCCGACGGTTCCCACTGTTACCCTGATTTTTCTCATGGTTTTGCTCCTTTCTACTCGGTACGCTTAGTTGATAACTTTCGCCACGCTGAACGGGCACTCGTTGTTAGGCATAGGCAGCGGCGCAGAGCTGAGAGTGAGCTCGCGGGTGTTGTGAGCAGCGTCGCTGATATACTTCGGCACGTCCACGCCGGTGTAAGTATGGAACTCGCCGTCGGCCTGCTCCACCTGAGTGATCGCGCCGTAAACAGTACGGCCAGCAGCCGGAGCGCCTACCGCGATCATGCCCTGCGGGATATACTGCTTTACAGTTCCGTCCAGCTCGGTGTATGTGTCCTCATAAGTAAGGAAGTCGATCATTCGGCCCTTGATATTCAGGCGGGCGATCTTGGAAGCACCGGCAGGCAGAGTCTCAGGATCTACGCCTCCGATATTGTAGTTGCGGTTGTCGAGCAGTTTCAGGATCCACGGATTGCGGAGGAAAAGATCCGCAACGTCTGGAGCCATGAGGCACTCAGTCGCAGGGAGCCCTCTTTTGCTCAACATGGAGATCATGGCGGCCACGTCGTCGATCATCTGCTTGCCGCCTGCCTCAGTGTCGGCCCAGTCTGCGGAAGGGGTATATTTTGCCGGGTTGCTGGTGCCGTCATAGTAACGGACTTCCTTTTCCTCGTAAGTGCCGAGGTCGTTCGTGTACTCGTGCATAATGCAGCCGTTGGTGAAGATTACCTCGGCAGCCATGGCCTCTTTTCTGCGGGTGTTCATGTCGCGGAGTTCGTCGAGATCTCCGAGCATGATCACGCCCTGTCTCTGGGCCGGAGTCAGGTTAGCATAAAGAGCCTCCCCGAAGCCTCTCTTTTTCAGGTCGTCAATGGAGAGTGGGCGCTTCGGTGCAATATACGCCGGAGTGAAGCGCTTCATGGTGTAGCCTTCGCGCAGGATCGTGATTCCGCCCTTGCGAGGTGCTACAAAAGGTGCCGCTTTCTTGGATCCCTTGCGGTATTCCACCAGCACGTCGTCAGTGGCGAACACGTCAGAGGCGGCGTTAGTAGGGAAATAGCGATCCAAAAGGAAAGAGTGAAGCGGCGGGAGCTGCTGCACGGAGGCAAGCAGTGTGTGGGTATCATAAAAATTAAAAGCCATTTGTCTGTCCTCCTTGTTTTTTTAGTATGCTACGGCGTCAGAGAGCAGGATTCCGGCAGAGCGGAGCGCTTCCTTGTCCGTTTCACTGATCGCATGGCTGTTGTCAGTGATCAGGCTGTTCTTGTTAAAATGGCCGGTACGGTATGCAGTCGCTACCGCGTCGGAAGCGGTTCCGACTTCCACGTCGTCAGCCAGCACGCAGTTGGCTGTCAGTGTCTCGTTGCTTTTCGCAGCGGTACCGAGAATTACACGCAAGCCGTCGCCTGCGGTACCGGCGGAGAGTGCCAGAACAGTGCCGCGCTTGTAGGTTTTGGCCTCGGTGGCTTCCTTGCGGATCTTCACGGTGAAAACCTCTGCGGGCGGGTACTGGCCGTTGATCAGGTTGTCGAAGCCTACGGCCCCGATCGTTTCGTCGAGTCTTTTACTCATTACTTCGTACCTCCTTTGGTCTGGTTGTAGGCAGAAACTACCGCCTGAATGTCTGCTGCGTCCTGTTCCTGAGCGTTTGCAGGTGCGCCGCCGTTAGGTGCTGCGCCTACGTCTGCGGCTCCGGATTTTGCTCCCTCTGCCTGATATGCTGCGAGGAAATTCTGGCCGGACGCTGCGCTGGCCTGCATAACACGGAAGCAGAGCTCCTGAGCTGTGCAAGGGTTGTCGCCGTACTTGGCGTCGTGTACGAGCTGCTGATCCGGGATAGAGGCGGCGATAGAGTCGATCTGCTCGATTCTCTGGCGTTCTGCTGCCACGGCCTCACCGGAAGCGTTCTGCGCTTCGGTTCTTGCGCTGGCCTCGATCTGGGCCACGATCTCCGGGTATGCTGCCCTCAGTTCATTCTCGTCCATAGGTTTGTTACCTCCTTCTTTTTTTGCCGCCTTTGCGGTCGGCTTCTTTTTATTTGCTCCGGGCTTTGCAGCCGGTGGAGTCGCGATTGCTTTCACCGGGATAGTGCCCGGCACATGCTGGAGCCCGTCAACATTGTGGCGTACTCCATTAACAAAAAGCACCTTTCTGTCGGCGCTCATGCTCATTTCTGGATCGTCCTCGTCCTCTTTGATTGCGTCAGCGAAGCCCTTCTCCAGAGCTTCGCGGCCGGTGAACCACGTCTCCTTGGTCATCATGCTGCGGAGAGTATCGACTTCGATCCCTGTCTTGCTGTTGTAGATCTCGGCGACGGCCCGCTCGCTGGCGTCCATTCCTTTCATAAGCTGCTTCATGTCCTGCATGTTCATGTAGTCCCAGAGCATAACGCTTACGCCGTGGATCATAATCAGGGAACCGGGGTACACGGTCACTGTGTCGCCCGCGCACATGATAACGCTCGCAGCGCTGGCCGCGATTCCCTCGACAATGACGTTCACCTCACCGCTGAGAGCTTTCAGCGCGTTGTGGATTGCGATCCCGGTGTAGAGATCGCCGCCGCAGCTATTGAGCTTGACGGTGATGTGTCCCTTGTCTTTGACTGCTGCCAGATCCTCCATGAAGCCCTCCGGCGTGATAAAAAGGCCGGGCTCCGGTTCGCCTGTCCACCAGTCAACGGGCTGCTGGCTCATAACGTCGCCGTAGAGAGTGATCTCTCCCTCGTCGTCGCCGGTGCTGGCCATATTCCAGAACTTTGTCGCCGCGGGAGCTTGTGGAGCAGCAGCCGGGCCCATGATTAGGCCGCTATGTTTGGTTTTCATTGGCTTATCCTCCTTGTATGGTTTGCTTTATCTGCTCGCCGATCACGAGACTGCGGAGAGCCACCGTGCCCCTCTTGCGAGCTGTTTCGGGGTTGTGTGGATTGTCGTCGCCTTCTGGCGGATCCTGTTCGCCGTCCGGTTCCGCTGTTCCGGTGCCGCTCTGGTGCGGATCTGGTGGATTGCCTCCGAGCTTTTCGTTTTCACGTCTGAGCTGTTCCACATTGCTGTCCCATTGGCCACCGTTTAGGCGGATCGTGCTCTGCTCGTGAGTGGAGAAGCCTTCACTGCACGCGAGGATCTCGGCCGTGATTTCCTTCACCGGATCAAGCTGTCCCTGAGACGGGCCGAGCCATTCGCTGCCGAGATACGCGGCGCGGATCGCTGGATTCTGGAAAAAGCCCGGCGCATATATGCGGCCACGGGCCACGGCTTCGCTCATCCACACTTCATAGCATGGGCGGCAAAAGTCGTCCGCCAGCCATTCGCGGCGCATTTTGAACGCCTTCCACGCTTCCAGTAGAGCAGCACGGCTCGCACTGTATGAGGCGTTGAAGGATTTCAGGAGCAGATCGCTGGGAATTTCCAGCGCGGCGCCTACTTGTGCACTGATCGCTACGGCGAATTTGTCGAAGCTGCCGTTCGGGTGCGTCGGGTTTGCAAATTCTACGCTTTCACCCGGCCCCATGACATTGATCTGGCCCGGCCCCATGCTGTACTCGTTCGGGTTCCGCATTTCTCCGGGTGGTACCGGATCCACCTCATTGAATGGCATTTCATCAGTCGGGGCTTCTGTCTTAATGAAGGCAGTGTAAAAGCTCTCGACGACTGCGGCCATGAGTTCGGACTCGGTATACCTGCGAAGCTGCAGCAGCGGCTCGATCACCTGCGCGAGATAACTCACGCCGCGGTACTGATCCGGGCGCTCTGTGTCAATGACGTGGAGCACATTCGGAAGACCGGTGCTTTGCTGGTATGCCAGAACGCGGGCCCATTCAGTAACCGGAGCGCCGAGCTCATACGGGTAGTTGCTGCGTATGTGATACGCTACCACCATGCCGTTCTTGTCTACTTCCACGCCGTCGTATATGGTGTTGCCCGTTTCTGAGTTCTTTCCGGTCGTGTAGTAGAGTGTAGTCCCGGCCCCGTAGTTGTTCGGGGTTGCGATTCTGTCGGACTCGATCAGGTGGACGCGGAGAGAGTAGGGGAGCAGCCGAGTGGTTTCGTACTGCTTGATCAACCCTATGCAGTCGCCGGAGAGCAGCCACGAGATCAGCGCGAGCTGCTGGAGCCCGTAGAAGTTATTCATGCCGGTGGCGTCGCAGGCTCTCTTGTTGCTGGCCCAGAGGGAAAACTCTCGCTCTGTTTCTTTCTGCCACCGTTCTGCCTGATCCGGTGAGAGTCCGAGCACTTCGCGGTCGATCCGGCTTTTAAGCCTGAGTCCGACGCCTACCACGTTTGTGCGGTTGGTTTTGATCGCCGAGGTAGCGATCGGCGCGGCCATGTATAACATGCGGGCACGCTGTCGCATGGTGTAGTTGTTGAAGTCTATGTCCTCGTGAGCGGATCCGCTGGGAGCATTGAAACCTTTCACGGCTTTTTTTCTCCAGCTTGCGCCCGCCTCTCCGTAGCCCTTATTCTGAGGGCGTACGTTATCCGGGAGATATAGCCCCCTCGTTTGGTCGTACTTCGTTTTTCTCACCTCCTTGCAAGTAATTAAAAACGGCAGCGGCCGCGGTATCTAAAGGAGCGAAAATGTCCCGCAGTCGTCGCCGTAGTAAAGCCAGCCGATCGGCCAGCATTTACCCATTTACCAGTCGCGGGGGACTACCCCCACGGCACGGCGAGCAGATCCGCCCGCCAGTTCAGCCTCCAGCTCACGGACTCGCTTTTGCAGCTTCGCGATCATGTCCTGAACGGAAGCGAGCGAAGTCTGGTACCGTTGCAGGTTTCTGGAGCCGATTGTGTAGAGCTGCACCCCGTCCTTGCTGAGCATGTCAGCCTCACGGGCCAGATACGCACTGAGTCGCGTCCTCGTTTCTGTGAGCTCTTGCTGTATGGTTTCTTTTGATCTCATGGGTTCACCTCCTTACCACTCGTCGAAGTAGTTCCGGGCTGCCGGTTTTGGCTTTCGGCGCTGCGCCGGTTTGGTTTGCGGCGTTTCTTGGACATTTTTCAGACGTCGCTCCACCGCGAACATGTCCGGATCTATGATTTTTAGCCCGGCGTTCGCATAGTTTCGGCAGTCGAGGGCCTCGTTCCGGTTGTGTCCGGGGATTTTTACCCAGTGCCACTGGTTGCCGCGCTTTGTTTGCGTGAGCTCCAGACGCTCGGAGAGCAGGCCGTTGAAATAATAGGTATCGTAGCCGCATGACTCGTGGATCGGGAAATGGCAATATTTCGGGCCAGCTTCCTGAACCTTTAGGCTCGACATGATCGTTTCTTTTCCAGCGTCAACGCCCAGCGTGTAGAGCCAGCAGGTGATCCGCTTGTTGTCCTTGATCGGAACCTTTGACGGAGGCGTCACGAACGGGATCCCGTCGCCGCCCTTGCCCTTGATAGCAAAAACACGCTTGTTTTTACGCTCACGGCAGCGAGTGTATACCTCTTGTGTGTAGTGGCCGCCGGAGTCCACGCAGGTGATTGAGATCCGCAGCCCTTTTCCGTCATTGAAGCGGTAAACGTGATCGATCACGTCGTCGAGCTGCTGCCATACCTCGTCGGTGTCTGGCTTTCCCATGATGTAGCCCTTTTTTATGCCCCACGTTTCACCGTAGAAGCCATGGCCCACGACTTCATACTCCAAACGGTTGTCCTGAGTATCTACGCCGCAGGTGAGAACGAGAACGCCCTCCGGAACTTCGACGGGAGAGCCGTCGGCATTGGTGCCGTAGTCCTCGCGCCGGGCCAGCATGGTGTCCTCGTCGGCTATGTCGCCGCGATCCTCCCAGAGCTCACCCAGCAGTGTGTTGTAAACTACTTTGAGCTTTTGCGGATCGTCCTTAGCTTGCAGAAATTTGAGCGCGATCTTTTCCCACGGAGTCCATGGAGAAGAAAAAGCGTTCAGCCAGAAGGAACGGACGCCCTCGTCGTAGGCCGCCGGGTTCTCGGCGATCCACTTTGCGGGCTGCTTCCGCATTTTTTCCTCCGGTACTATGCAGCCGCAGGAGGGGCAGCACCATGTAATCGGGCCCACGATCTTGTACGCCTTTTTCCCGCGGACTTTGGCCACCGTATGTTCAAAGTGTACGCGGTCGAAGGTGATCTCGCCGTACTCTCCACACTCAGGGCACTGGTGGCACCAGCGTTCCTGTGTTCCGAGGTAGTAGCTGCTTTCGATATTTGAAGCGCCTTTTATGGTCGGAGTTGATACCTCGACGGCCTTCGCATTGTAGAACGTGGCCTGTCTGGCTTCGGCCAGAGCCCACGGATCACCCTCAGCACCGGCAGACACGGCCCAGCGGTCGCGCTCGTCGCCGAGAATGTAGCGGGCGGGAGTGGAAGCCAGAGCGGAGGCGCTGTTGGATCCTGTGATCGTGAGCATACCGCCGGGGAATGACTTCTGGAGGATTGTGTTCCCGGAGTCTTTGCTTTTGACGTCGGAAACTTTCGCCCTCAGCACCTTGCTGTCTCGTATCATTGGAGCGATACGGAGGCGTGAGAACTTTCGGGCGTCGTCGAGGGAAGGCTGGACGAACAGGATCGAGCCGGGATCTTGGTCGATAATGTAGCCGATTATGTTCAGCTCCAGCTCAGATTTTCCCACCTGAGACGCTGCCACCATTACGATCTTACGGATCTTCGGATCCGTGAACGCTTCCATAGGTTCCCGCAGGTACGGCGTGCGCGAAGTGCGCCACGGGCCAGACTCCGCGGAGTTCTCCGGGGATAGGCGGCGGTGTCTATCGGCCCATTCGGCCACCGTCAGATCTTCGGGTGGCTTAAAGTTGCGAATGGCCGGTGCTATGGCTGCGTTGAGTTTCGCGGTGGATTTTTTAGTCGTCGGCTTCATCAGCGGCCACTATAACGTCGCTCCAGCCTTCACGATCCCGCACCCGCCGCTGATATACCGCCGGATCGTAGTTGTAGTTTGCGAGCTCGTTCAGAATTTTGTAGCACTCCGCCCGGATCAGTGCCGAGGCTTCGTTGGCGCTTGCCGCCTGCACAACGTCCATGGCCAAACGTCCGGGGAGTGCCATTATCATGCTGCGGACAGTGTAAACGAGGTCATTCGTCACGGCCTCCACGTCCTCGCTGCGGTGCATTTTGCCTTCGAGCTCTTTCAGTTGCATGGCTGCCATGTCTGCCTTACTGCGTTTCATGTCAGCCTCAGCCCGCAGCTTCTCCATTTCAACCTGAGCGGCGTCGGCGCTTTTGGCCTCTCGGCCGTTGGCTTTGTCACTCAGGTAACGGATGTAAGATTGCACCGTCGGAAGCAGGTCGAACATATACGGCCGCTTCTGGGCGGCTGGAATAATTCCCTCTTTTGCGAGCTGCTGGATCCGGCGGTCGGTGACGCCGAACAGCTTCGCAATAATGGCAGCGTTTTGGAGATTCTGCTTGCCCTCCGCCATGGCGCCACCTCCTTTCTTTGAGGCAAACGAAACGAAACGGCCTGAAAAAATTTTTCTGAGTCTGCGCGTGTTTTGGGCTCGCCAGCACCGCAGGCGTTTGGCGGCCCGGACAGTACCTTCGGGCTGCGGAAAAATTTCGGCGCGGTTGCTCGGTCGAGTTGCTTTGCCTTTTGCTTCTTTGCTTTGGTCGCTTTGTTTCGCTGTTCTTTGTTGCTGTTGCTTTTGGTTTCGCTTTGGCTTTGCTGTTCGATTGCTTCGCGCTTGGCTTGCTGCTTGGCGCGTGATCGTTGGCTTGGCTTTGACTCGTGAGCTCGGAGCGTTGGTCTACTTCATTACCTGATCTATGTAATGGTTGAAGCGTTCGCCGAGCTTCTCGGAGATTGTTGTCTCAATGGTCTGGCGCGCTTTGCCGTCAATCATCTGAGGCACGGACAGAGTACGCACGGCCTCGATCGGGGAGCGTCCCCTCCCAGTCTTTTGAAACGGAAGCATGGAGCCGCCGTTTCCACCGGTGAGGAACACGTTCGAGCCGAGGCTCACGCGGGAGCCTTTGATGATCGTCGCCTTGACTTGGTACGGACGCGGTGGTCGAACCATTGCAACGTCACCAGCTCCGGCGATCAGTTGGCCGGGGATTCTGATCGGCTTCTTTTGCTGAGCGCTTGGTCTGGACTTTGGGCTCATTTTGAAATGCGTTGGCGTCAGTGTCCGCCCCTTATAAATGAGGGAGGCACTATCAACTTGAACCCCCGCCACTTGGATTGAGCTCTGCCCCCTCCGAGGTTGCTGTTTGGCCTCGTTGATTGCGGCAGTGTCTACCCCGTAGTGTTCGCGGATTCCCTTCGATACCCACGCAGGCGCACGGCTCATAAAGTCGTTGACGGTTTTCTTGATTGCCGTCTGTCCGCCGTTCTCCAGTTTGTTGAGTCGCTTCACAATGTCCTCAGCTCCGGAGCATGTCACGGTGAAGCTGCCAGAGGTTCGGCGGCTTTGGCCGGTATAGAATAGACCGCCCATGTGTTTGCTCCTTCCTGTGGAAAATTTGCACCCCTCCCAGTTCTTTTCTGAGGGTAGGCACATAGGAAAAACCGCCCGGATCTTTATCATGTCCCCGGACGGCTTTCGCTGTTATACAGAGTAGCACGGTGGTTTATCCCCTTTTATCCCTTTTTGTCCCTTTTTATCCCCCTGTGTGCTCGTGAGCGCTCCGTCTGCGGCTTTCTCCTGAGTGTGTGCGTATTTCTTCTGGCACACAAAAAAGCCCGCCGTCGGCCTTCCTGTGGCTTCTGGCGGGCGTTGTTATCCCTGTTCTTGTTTTGCTCTGTATATTTTGGCCAGCGATTGAAGCGCCGAGCCGTGCAGCTTGAATGTTCTTTTGAGGTAGCGCTGCTCGTGTTCGTCGTAGTCCTCCCGGCTACCATGAAGGGCGGCACATACTGTCCACCAGTTCGCTGCGTCGAAGTAGTGCATTTCTAACACGGTCTGCTCGTCTGGCTTTTTCATTTCGGAGATCAGGGACTCCAGTTCGCTGCGTTCCTGATCCTCGTCTGCGATCATGCGTCGGATCGTTTCCTCCAGTGTTACCTTCTGGATCACTTGCCGTTCTTGTTTGCTGGTTCCGTCGCCACCGCCTCCGGATATTCCGTCGAAGCTCGGCGAGGATATGGAGCCCATGACGGCCTCCAGATTCTCCAGCCGTTCGATCTGGTTGTCGATCCTGCGGTGGAGTGCTGCGTAGCTTTCCAGCTTTTTCTTAATCTCGTCGGTTTCCTTCGGCTGTTTTGCCTCACTGTTCTGGTGCATGGGTTCCACCTCCTTTCGCTGGCTTATTCCGTGAACATTCTCTCGAAGTGCTCGCGGCCCAGCTCTTTGCCCTTCCTGAACAGTCGGATCCCGGTCGTCTTGCCGGTTGTCTTTATGTAGCGCTTTACGATCACGTCCACAAATGCAGGCTCCATTTCCATGACATAGGCAGGCTGCCCGATGCTTTCCGCAGCGATCAGAGTCGTGCCGGATCCTCCGAAGGTGTCGAGGACACCCTCGGCCCACTGTGTATTGTCCAGCAGTTTCTCCAGTATTTCCACCGGCTTTTGTGTCGGGTGGAGTTCATTCCCGGAGCGGGTGGCTTCGATCACATTCCCGTAGCCCTTGTGGTTGTCCCACGCTGGCTTTGTCCTGTGGGCGAACATGACGAGCTCATGCTGAGCCCTCCAGCCGTTACCCATTCCCGGTGTTTTCTTATTCCAGACGATCATATTCCGGATCGCAAGGCCCGAAGCCTCCACCAGATCCCACAAATAGAGCCACATTCTCCAGTCTGTGAAGATGTAGGCCACCTTTATGTCGGTAGCGGAGAGGACGGCCCTCATCAGTGTTTGGTAGCCTCTGGTGCTGAGGTTGTCCGAGCTGATCGTTGGTGTTTTCTGCCCGCCGTTTCCGTCGGACTGTTTTGTTCCGATACTTCCGACGGACTTCCCGGACTCCTGAAAACCTCCGGAGCAGTACGGCGGATCTGTGAGAAGGATCTCCGGGTGCTTTCCGTCCAGCAGCAGGCGCATGGCGTCCTCGTCCGTGGAGTTGCCGCAGACAACGCGGTGGCGTCCGAGGATCCAGAGGTCGCCCTTCTGAGTGATCATTCCGTCGCCTTCTGGAGTTTCCGGGATCTCGTCCGGTTCTGTGAGGTCATTGTGCAGGGCTTCGGCCAGTCCGGTGACGAGGCTTTCCACTTCCTTGTCGGTGTAGCCGGTCAGCTCCATTGGGATCTCGCCGGTGTCAATGTCGGCGAAAATGTCAGCCAGCAGCTTGTTGTCGATCTCTGCCAGCTCTGCGATCCGGTTGTCAGCCACCAGATCGGCGTATTCCTCGGCCTCGTTCGTGTAGTTCTGGTAGTCCACCGGCACTTCGGTGAGTCCTTCGAGCTTGGCAGCAGCGAGGCGGCCGTGGCCCTTTACTATGAAGCCGGAGCGCTTCGACACTGTGATCGGTGCCCTCCACCCGGTCTGGCGGATAATGCGGCCGAGCGCTTGGATCTGTGCGTCCGGGTGTGTGTTCGGGTTTTTCGGGTTGGGGATCAGCTTCTCAATGGCCACGATCGCGTCATGGGCGCAGAATACCGGTACCCCTCCGGCGGTTGCCTTTGGCTGTGCTTCTGTTTTGTAGTCCATTTATTCGTCCTCCCTCACATACTCCCCGGCGTCTGCTGGAATGAGTCCGCACTCGAAGGCGCGGCAGATCTCCAGCTTTGACGCTCTGAGGATTTCGTTTTCTTTGCAGCCGGTGTTCCAGCATTTTTCACATATTTCTGGCATTGGCTACTCCTTCCGCGGCTTCGGCGCGTTCTGTACGTTTACGGTGTCCAGAGTGCGGGCTGCTTTCAGTATTCTGCGGCGGTAGCGCTTCCAGCTCTCGTCCTGTTTCTTTACGACGCCATAGATCGGGCCCACATTGGAGAGGGTGAGCTGTTCCATGGTTTCGTATTTCGGTAGACTGCGAGGGGAGAGCCCCAGCTTTTCGCGGATCCTTTTCTCGTAGTCGGTGTTGTTTTCGCCTTTATTTCTTCTAATACCATAAATGGGGCCGACGCCGTTTAGCGTGAGCCCTTTCATGGATTCGTCCAGAGTGCGGGAGATCTTTCTCCTGCGATTGTATTCCCTGATCTTTTTCTCGGTTCGTCCGATCCAGATCAGGAGAGTGGCCACCCAGAGAGTGATCAGCAGCAGCGCGGTGGGTACCCACACGAGCCCGGCGATCACCACGGGCCAGCTCATTGAAATAATGCCACAGGCTTTCAGAATTGCCAGCACGGCCACGCCTGCGAGTGTTGCCAGTGTGTAGAGTATCGGCCAGCCCATAGGCTTGTTCTTGTTATCGTCCATTTCGTCCTCCTTTTCTTTTAGCTGCTCGTCTGGCTGCGCGGTTCGGTCGAACCGGTTCCCGTCTGATAGGCCAGAGGGAGAGTGGGGCCGGTTTTTTCTCCTTGCTCCGCAGCATATCTCCGCCGATCTTGTGGAGCGCTTCTGAGTAACTCAGCGAGGTGCTTTCCGCGAGTCTGTGAGCTTGTTTTTCTATGTCGTCGAGGTCACACTCCAGATAGAAGGCCAGCACTTCTGCGTATTTCCTACACCTGAGTGCCTCCAGCACGTCCCATGTTGTTTTTCCGTCGGGGAAGTAGTGCCTCGCGTCTATTTTGAGGGTGTAGAGCCCCTCTGTGTTATTTTCTTCTTTCACGCTTTGCCCTCCTTCGCTGCGCGCGGTTTGGGCCTTCCTTTCGGAACGGTGACAGGAGCCCAGCCTTGATCGCGCACTCAGTACAGAGCATTTTCGCGCCCTGTTCTTTGGCGAGTCGGTCGGCTTCCGGGTGTTTCCAGCATTTCCGGCCGCATGTCGGGCACTCGACGGGCTCCCAGTCCGGGTGCTTGGCCTGCACGTCGCCGTTCAGGTTCTTGTCCAGCGGGAGGCAGAGGATCCCGCCCCGGTCGGTCTGCTTTCTTGGCGCCAGATCGAAGCCGTGAGCCCGGAGCTGTTCGCGGGTGTTGTTGGTGCTTTCTTCCTGCTTTACCTCCAGAACTTCCACCTTGTCCAGTGGTAGGCAGAACGAGCCCTGCGGCTCCCATTTCTTTGCCTTCCAGTTCTCTGCGAACTTCTCCAGAGTGTCGAACAGGCAGAGGCCCGCCTCGGTTTCGGTCTTGAATACGGTCTGCATGACTACCTCGTCCTCTGAGTCCTCCCAGCCGTAGAGGTGCCAGCTCTCGCGGTTGTCGTAGTCCCACTGTGAGAACCAGAGCACATGGCCGTCGATCGGCCAGCCGGTGCCGGTTACTTTTCCGGTGATAACTTTCGGTTTATATTCCATGGTTTTGTCCTCCCTTAGAAAAATCTATTTAATGCGATAATGAGCACGATCACGGCCACGAAGGCGATCGTGATGTTCTGCTGTCTGAGCCCGTCCTTTTCTCCGATAACTCCAGAAAGCAGGAGAGCAGCCACGAGGGCCAGCACTATGTTTATGATCAGCATGTTCTTGTCCTCCTTTGGTTTGCCGGGAGAGCTTGGCCCTCCCGGTATGTTCCCGACATTTATGTCGGCCACATTATGCAATGATCGTGATTTTCTCGCGATCCGGAACGTCTGCCAGCGCTTTGACGAGGTAGTTCTTCACATTGTCCACCGCCTGAGACTTCCAGAGGCCACCGTCAGCAGCCACCAGCTTGAAGGCAGGGGCTCCGCCGCGTCCCTCGCTGATTCTGAACACGAAGTCGCTCGCAGGCTGCGGAACTTCCAAAAATGTGCGGTACGGGATCAGGCTCACCGGGTTAGGGACGAAGGCGGCGTCCTTTGTGGTTACTCCGGTTTTGATGATTGCCTGCTGGCTTACGCCGTCGTCTGAGAAGGTTCCCTGCTGTGTGTTCACGATATTGCTCGCCATAATAGTGACGGCTTCGCGGTCGTCTGTTTTCTGGAAGCATGACTGCATAGCCACGAGGAAGCTCTCCTGATCATACTCGCGGCCATACTCAAACTGCGGCAGCAGGGCGTTGACCTCGAACAGAGTCTCACGGTCACGCTCGGCCAGCAGCCCGGAGTAGAGCAGCACCTTTGTGGCGCTTACCACCTGAATGATCATTCTGTCGCGGAGTTCCTCGCGGCTTTCCTTGATATAGTCCACCAGAGAGGTGAGAGTGGTCGCTTTGATCGGCTCGGCCTTGTCGGCTGCGTCGTAGCGTCTGAGATCCTTCGTGCAGTATGTCCGGCCGTTGATCTCGATTGTTTCTGGCTTCTCAGCCTTTACGGCCAACCCTGTGATATATGCGATTGCTTCTTTGATTCCTTCCATTTTCTTGACCTCCTTATGCTTCTTTTGCTGGTGCGATTTTTACCACCTTCATGTTATTGCGTCCGCCGGTTGTCTGGCGGTCGTCCGTAGACTGTCCAGCGGTTTCGTATACCTCGCCGGTGTCCGGATCGTAGTCACGGCCCGGAACTAATTCAGTAGCGGCAGCAGGTGCCTGTTTTCCCCTGTTTTTAAGATCCAGAGGCTTGCCGGTCGGATTCTGTCCCGGTGTAGGAGCTGCAGCTTGTGTTTCCTCTGGTTCCTGATCCTGATCGGCGTCCGTGAAGTCGGAGAGATCCATCTGTCCACGGATCTGCCCGTCGTATTCGGCGATCTCGATCTGGCCGGTTCTCATATTGACGCCCATCACCATTTGCGTGTCGATTGCTTCGGTAGCTGCGAGCTTGGTCGTGACAGCGATCTGGGTTCCTACCATTTGGCGGGTTTTGTTCGGCGTAAATTTAATATTTACCGTGATCTGGCGCTTAGTGGTTGCTTCTGTGTTCGGATTCTGAATATTTTCAGCCACCTGCATGAGTGCCTCGTTGAGTTTCTCGGCGAAGGCTCCGCCTGCGAGAGCTTCGAGGTTGATCTTTGCCTGTACTTTCTGCTTTTTCATGTGCTTACCTCCTTACCGCAGCCCATACGGCTGTATTTTTTCCGGTTCTTTTGCTCGGTTTCTTCCCGACGACTTCCAGAACTCCGGCGCCTTTCAGCTCTGTGAGTCTCGGCGCCACGAAGTTGCGGTCGTAGTATTTCAGGTGGCCAGCAGCCACCAGCTCGTCGGTGATTTCTTCCACGGTCATTGACCGGTTTCCGAGGGTTTCCAGTATTAGCTTGCAGCGCTCGCCGCTGCGTGTTCGTATGCCGTCGTAACTTTGGCGGCGTGTCTGTTTAGTGATCCCGTCCATGGTTTCCTCCTTTACTAAAAACAAAATGTAAGTTGTCCTGTTTCGTCTGCCTGTGTATTCACTGGTACGGTAAAGCCTTCCCAGTGCTCATAAGCGTGCCCGGTCAGGCACTCAGCCGCTAAAATCAGCACATTTATGTCGCTGGCGTTTTTCATCCATGCGTATTCTTTCACATGCTGTTTTATTTGTTCCAGCAACGGGAGCAGGCCGTCGGCTTCGGCCGCCTTTTCAACGTGCCGGGCCCAGTCTTTGATCTCGTATACTCCGCTTGGCGTTTTGTACGTTTCCACGCCTTCTGTGATTTTTCTCCCCTTCTGATCCTTTCCGACCACCGTTGCTGTGAATATTCGCGAAGATAGTCTGGTGTAGTTCTCGATCATCTGGCCACCTTCTTGGTGGTTGCTTTTCTTATGGGGCAGTTGATACCGTTATTCATGCACGGATCTGGGGAGGCCATGTGGTGCATACAAATTTTTAACGGTTCGCCCGTCTGTTTGTTTATGAACTTTCCGCTCAGCATGGCGCAGGCTTTTGAAATTACAAAAGGCCCGACTCTGCGGAGCTCGCAGTATTCGCATTTCATGGCGTGCCTCCTTCCTCGGTGTAGTCGATCTCCACACCTTCCAGCAGTTTGAGGATCCCGGCGATATATTGCACGCGGTACGGTTCCAGATCTTCGAGCTTCATGTGTTTGCGCCCGTAGATCTGCTTCATGTCTCGCCATACTTCCCACGGTACCCGGTAGAAGTTTTCCAGCCCCACGCTCACCATGATGAAGGCAGCAGCTCCGAGTTTGTGGTGGAGCGTCAGGCTTTCCACCTGCTCAGGGGTGAGGCGGCTCTGGTCGATCTTGTCGCTGTCGGTGTGTTTCGCCTCAAATACCACGGCCCGGCCGCCGGTGAGTGTGCCTTTGAAGTCTGGCTGCCCGGCTTTGGTGTAGCAGGCGAGAAACCGGCCTTGTCGATCTGGCTTTCTGAGCGGCTTCATGGGCTCCGGAGTTTTTTCAACGAAGGCCACGCCCTTGTCACAGTACCAGTTCAGGCTTGCGGTGATCATATTCTCGAAGTGTTCACCGGCTCGCTTGCTCTGGAGTCCTTTCTGGCTATGCTGCACCCGTGCAAGGGCTGTGCTGGCTGTTGGATCCGGGTAGCCTTCGCCATTTCTTCCCGGAACTGTGTCCCAGCTCATTGATCTACCTCCGAGCCTGCGCCTTTGTCGGCCTCCAGTGTGATGTCGTGGCCGGGGTGTCGTCTGAGCTCGATCGCAAGGTCTAAGATCATTTCACCATTGATCCGCACGGTGGTGGATTCGATCGCAGCGACTCCGTTCAGGTGCCCGACGTGAGAAGGGAGAACGATCAGTGCGTCACCGATCGGAAGTGTTTCGGCTTCGCGGTTCCGGTAAAGCTCGGCAGCGTCCCGGATCGGGATCTGGTGCTGCTTTGCGTATTCGATCTCGCTTCTCATGCCCTCGCTCGGATTTTCGATACCGTAAACCCAGAGCTCGTCACACATAGCCAGAAGTGAGAGGCCCATGTCCATGCCCGCGGTGCGTTCCTCCGGCTTGGTGTCGTCGAGGAACTGGGTAAAATATACATGTGGCGCGATCGGGATCACGTCGTCCCAGAGTTCGACGGCTTCGCGGCAGTAACGCTGGGCCTTTTCTATGTTCTTTTCAATGTCCCCGCGGCACGGGGAGCAGATGTAAACCAGTTTTTTTCTCATGCGCTTACTCCTTTCATGGTTTTGCTCAGCAGCTCATTGTATAAATTCCGGTAGAGATCGCGCTCAGTTTCGAGCTTGATCTTTTCAATGTCTGGATCCTGCTGGGCGATCTGGAGTGGCTGCTTGCTTATTTCTTCCAGTAAATGCTCCGTTTCTTTGGCTGCGGGCTTCGGATCCATGAAGTCGATCCCTAGAGAGATTGCCAGAGCAGAGTCCACGGCTGCGAGCTCGCTCTTTGTCAATTTTCCGATCAGCGTCCCGATCCTTTTCACGCTTACGCTGTTTACCTGTTCACATAAGACGGTAGAAGGGGAGAGTGCGCTCCGGATAAATACATGAGTGGGGAGGTCATTCTTTGGTTTGGTGGTCATGTATACCACTTCCACAACCTCGCTGTTTTCGTTGTTCTTGTCATTAGAGACGATCACCGCAGGACGGCCGCCTCTCTGCTCGCTTCCGGTTTCCCGGTATGTGCTTTCGATATAATAAATTTCACCGCGTCTCATGGTTTGGCTCCTTCCTGAGCAGCCTCAGCGAGTCGCTGCTCTTGTATTTTGCAGGTGTCAGGGTTAATCTCTATCCCGATATAGTTCCGCCCTTCTTTGAGGGCTGCGGCTCCTGTGGTTCCACTTCCTGAGAATGGATCCAGAACCGTGTCGCCCGGTTTACTCCCGGCTAGTATGCAGATCTTGGCCAGTTCCTCCGGGAACGTGGAGAGGTGGGCGCCTTTATATGGCCGTGTGGCGATCGTCCAGACGTCCCGGCGGTTTCGTTTGCCGGTTTCATTTCTCTGGAGCCCGTGGCTGCCTCGATCCACCTCGGCGCTGTTGGCTTTGGCCTGATCGTGAGTGTAGGCAGTGCCGCCGCGGAAGGTTTTCGCGTTGCCGCGCTTCCGGCCGGGCTTTTTCGGATCGTACCCGACGGCCAGCTCCTTGACGGCCTCGGCGTCGTAGTAATAGGCGGCCGCTTTACTGAGTAAAAAAACATACTCGTGAGATCTTGTTGGTCTGTCTTTGGCACTTTCCGGCATGGCGTTGGGTTTGTTCCAGATAATGTCCGCCCGGAGGTACCAGCCGTCACTTCTGAGAGCCAGAGCCAGCAGCCACGGGATCCCGATCAGATCCTTGCGTTTGATCCCTCCGTCCTCGATATGCCTCGCGTAGCTGTCGCCGATATTCAGCCAGAGGGTGCCGTCGTCTTTCAGGACTCTGGCGACTTCCCGGAAGGCTTCCACCAGCTTGCGGATGTATTCCTCCGGAGAGCTTTCGGTTCCGAGCTGATCGGCTGCTCCGTAGTCTCTGGCGTTGTAGTAGGGCGGTGAAGTTACGCAGACGCTGCAGCATTTATCCGGCAGCTTTCTGAGTTCCTCCAGTGCGTCGCCTTGTAGGATCATCCCAGCACCTCCCCTCTGAGTTCGAGCTTCGTCTTTTCGGCGATCTGGTTATCCAGCCGAAGGGCTCCGCGGGTGAGCGCTGCTATTTCCTGCTCTTTCCTGCGGCGTTCGCTTTCTCGGTACCCGATCAGGCGTTGGCCTTTGTCTGGAAGGGATCCGGCCACGTTGTCGATCTTCTCAGTTAATTGTGCCGGTGTCATGCTGCGGGCCTTTTCCCGTTCGTACATTGGCGTGTACTGTTGCATGAAGGCTACCCGATCCATGCCGGGCTTGCCGCCTATGTATGCGCTGCGGTGCATTTCCCAGAGGGAAGTCCAGCCGATTGACTCAACGGCCCGCGCCACCAGAGGCGGGAGCTGGCGGGAGAGATCTCCGTGGTTGAATTGTCCGGCGCTGTACATGAGGTCGCTCACGGCCAGCCATGCCTTGTCCGGCTCTATGAGCTCCGGGTGCTGGATCTCCAGCATGATCTCCCGGATTTCGGCCACGCTCGGCGGCCATTTGTTTGTTGCAATGTGTTTTTTGACCGCCAGCGCTACGATCCCGGATTCGTCTTGTTCAAACATCATAGCCCAGAGGTTCACCGTGGCCTCGATTGCTTTCGCGTCCTTGAACTTGTCAAAATTCGGGTAGGCGGTGACGACGATCGCCACCAGTCGAGCCGCGTCTGCTTTTGTCATATCTCGAAGCCTCCTTCCTCGTCTGCGATTATCCCCGCGAGTACGTCCATGGTGTCAGGTTTTCCACAATTTCCACCCGGTCGCTGTTGATAGCTTCCGGATCCGGCAGGTGGGAGAGGTTCGTCGTCCCATCGCCCCTGATTGATCCACGTTGACGGGTTGGGAATGAAGCGGCCACCTTCTCGCAGCCATTGTTCCGAGGTTTTAGCTGTTGCCACTGCCTGCATGATCTTCTCGAACAGTTCGGCGTCAGGCTTTGCCTTTTCCCATGCCTTCTGTGCGGCTTTCTTGCCGACTTTCTTCGGGTATGCAGTCCAGAACTCTGCGAAACGTCGCTCCTGAGCGCTTGGCTGCTTCTCGGTCGCGGGGGTTATGGGGGTATCCCCCTTATTTTCTGGTCTACTCTGGTTTACTCTGGTTTGGTCTACTCTACCTGCGGTCTTTTTCTGGTCGCTCTTGCTTGCGTCCGCAGACTGTCCGGCGGTCGTCCTCCGGTCGTTTGACTTAGCAGCAGCGCGGCGGGCTCTCGAACGGTTTTTCTCATTTTCTCGCTGTTCGATCAGCTTTCCGGTGTACTCGCTCCAGTCGTGGATCTCCAGAACGCCGTCCTCTGTTGCGTCCAGCAGAGACGCAGAGGTCAGGGCGGCCACAAATTCCTCCGGATCTTTGTCCCACTGGGCCGCTCTTGCGATCATTCTGTCGGATATTCCAGCGAGGGATCCGTCCGGTGCGTTATCAATGGCCCAGAGCCAGAACGAGATCAGCAGGCCGAGCATGTGAGCCGGTTCAATGTCGAGCTCGTCAGCAGCAGCCAGTACCTTGCGGTGGTCTTTCAGTTGTTGGTGAATTTGGATCCATGCCACTGTCGGCACCTCCTTTCGTGGTTTGTTTCTGGTTTGGCCGTGGAGTTCCGTCGGTCTGTCCTCCGGTCGTCCTCCGGTCGGTGTGATTAGTTAAAAGGGAGCTGTCCGTCGTCCGGCATGTCCATGAATCCGTCATTGTTGGCGGGCTGAGAATTGCCATTTGCGTTGCCTCCGTTGCTGTCTGCGAAGTAAATGTTCGAGGCCGTGACCTCCACGGCTTTGCGGTTCTGTCCGGTTTTCTCGTCCTTCCATTTACGGGTTGAGATCCGGCCCTCGACTACGATCTGGCGGCCTTTGGAGAGGTAACGGCCGCAAAACTCAGCGCGTTCTCTCCAGCAAACGATCGGGATATAGTCCGGAGCGGCATCCTTGTTCTTGCTCGGTACCTGCACGGCGAGGTCGAAGCTCGCCACCGGTGTGCCGCCCTGTGTGTATCTGATTTCAGGCTCCTGAGCCAGACGGCCCAGAAGCTCCACATGATTAAGCATTGTCTTGTCCTCCTTGCTGCTTTGCGTTGTCCATAGCGGCGCAGGCTTCGTCGTACTGGGCCCGCGTCAGGTTGTGCGGATCCTGCTGTCCGTATTTTTTCAGGATCCAGTCGTTGATCGACTGCTGAGAGTACCCGGCGTCCTCGCCTTTACGGTAGAGGCGGGAGAGCTGAGCGTCTGAGAGTGGCCGTGCGGCGCCTGAGCGCCCCGTCTGGCCGTTCTGCGCCTGCGGCTGGGTGTTTCCCTGCCGGTTCCCGTTCTGAGCTCCTGTGTGCTGCTTCTGGCTCTGCTGAGGGGGCTCGCTGCTGTGGTCGCTCATGTCTGGATCGTCGTCGCCCTGATCAATGCCGAACTTCTCGAACAGGTAGTATTTGAGGCAGTACGTCCACGCGGAGCCTTTGGCCTTGTCCGGCCCTCCGTCATTCGTTCCGATCGCGTGGAGGGTAACTTCCAGAGTCTCGTCCGGGTTGTCTGCGTTCGTCCAGCGGATCGTGAGGTCGGCCTCGTACACCCAGACAATGCGGTCGCCGTTTCTGGTGTGCTGCGTGAAGTTGGAGTAGTAGATCGGATCCCCGTTTTCACTGTGCCGGGTTGCCTGCTCGCCTACAATGTCAAAATTGACGCCGAACTCATTCATGGCCGGAGTGAGAAGCTGGTACACGTCGAAGATCTTCGCGAACTTGTACTTTACGCCGTCGCTGTGGGCCTTCTGGGTGATAGAGGGAACGGCTTCGCGCAGCTTGATGAATTTTTGCTGCAGCGTCAGCGGTACCGGTGGGGTTGTGGCCGTTTTAGCTGCTGTTGTGTCCTTGGTTGTTGCCATGCGCTACCTCCTTACACGTCCACCGTGAAGGTGTCCGGCTTTTCAATGATCTGCACGCCCTCCACCAGCTCGCCGGTGGTTTTGTCTACGATCTGGCCTCCTACGATTTCGAGCCGCTTCTTGAACTCGCCCCACTTTGGTTTCTCTGTGGTCTGGATCATGTCCTCGTTGTCTGAGGCTTTCAGGTAGGCCAGCAGTGCGTCGTCGTCCTGTTTCATGGTGCGGCCGCCGATTTTCTTCACCAGAGTGCCGGAGAGAAGGCGGTAGCTGTGCTTTGTCTTGGTTGTCTTGTGTGGAACTGTCTCGAAGTATTCCGCGAGCTTTCCGGTGAGAAAACGGGTGCCGTTTTCATATCTGCGCTGAGCTGCCTCGACGCGCTGCTGGATCTTTTCGATCTGGCTGTCTGCCAGTGAGGTGATCCGGTCGAGCTCAGCCTTTTCTTCTGCGATTTTCTGGCAGGCCCAGTCGGCGCAGCCGTCGTCAGTGATACGCCATACCGGATGCGGAGCGCTTTCGGTTTCCTCCACATCGAACATGTTCATGTCCATGCCTTCCAGCTCGTCCAGTGTTACGGCCGGAGCTTCCGGCTCTGCGGTAGGTGCTGCGGTTGCTTCTTTGATTTCTGCGGCCTGTTCGGCCTCAGCTATTGCTTTCTTTGTCGTTGCCATGGTTCTGTTCTCCTTCCTTTGCTTCCAGAGCTTCGAGGGCTTTCTGGAGTTCTGCCTGCGTGTCTCTCAGTTCCTTGTCTTTGCTGGTGAAAAACTGATACCACTCGCCTGAGCTTTTCTTGTACTGCTCGGCTTCGGCCTCAGCAGCGGCGGCACGTTCCGCCATGCTGGCAAGTGCAGCCGTGAGCTCTGCGATCACGCTTGGCTTGTTTTCGTTATTCATTCGGTTGCCTCCTTAAAAAATCGGTGTCCGTTAATGGTCATTACATAGATCTGGGACTCGTGCCACTCGCTGTCCACGAGAGCGGGAGCGTAAAAGTATTTGATCGGCTCGGTCGTTGCCACGATCCCGAAGTCGAACACGTCCTGCACGGCTTCGAGGGCTTCCTGAGTCGGCTCCGGTCGGCGCTTGCTATATGCGTACACGCGCAGCGCTTCGTCCGGTCGGATCCCTTCGTCCTCGCAGGTCTGGAGAATACACTGAGCTACTGCGATCTTTCCGGCGAAGGGTTCGCCTCCGGCTTCGGCTGTGAGCACCTGAGCGATCTCCAGTCGCTCGGCGTCGGTGAGAGTGTAGCGCTTCTGGAATCCTGCCTCTGCGGCCCATGCGTCTGTGACGTCCTCCCAGTTTACGGCCTGCCCGTCTTTGTAGTAGAAAACGTAGGATTGAGGTTCTTCGGCCGCCGGGCTGCTGGTTGCGGTCGGGGCGTTTTTTGTCTGTGTGTGTTCCGAGAACATACCCACGGCGCCGCGTACTGCGAACACGATCACCACTGTGGTGACTGCCAGCCCGCCGATCCTTTTCCAGTTCAGGCGCTTGCAAAAACGGCGCAGCCGGTATAAAATAGGCTTAGGCTTTCGCGTGGTTTTTCGATTGCCTGTGCGGCTTCCCGGTTCCGACGGGTGGCCGCTTCTTTTTTCTTTGTACCCGGTGTATTCCACCGGGCTGTATACTTTCAGCGAGCTGCTTCGCATTTCTGTTACCTCCTTCTTTGTCTGAGTTTGGCCGGGAGCGTATAGCTCGGAGCCTGCATGTATTTGTTGAAATTCTGTGGCCAGTAGGCCACCTTTTCGATCCGTTTCCCACTTACTCCATACTTCGGGTTATATCCGAACACGTTCACATAACTGAGAAGATCGGAGCGTTCCGCGTCCATGGCCTTGCACACCTCAAACAGTGCCGCCACGTCGTCGATCGCTCTGTGGGAGTTCTGAACCTTGTCCTCCAGCTTATAGGTGAGGATCGCGTTCGCCAGCTTGTGAGGATATGCCCGGCGGTCTTTGTAAACGGTTAGGCTGTCCAGATAGTCGGCAGCTTTCAGGGCTTCCGGGCCACCGTTTCCGTGTCTCCGGAGCATTTCAGCAGTAAACAGGAGATCAAACTGTGCATTGTGGGCTACCAGAAGGACGCGGCCGCCGCCGATCAACTCAGTGAAGCGAGCGGCAGCCTCAGCCTCGGTGATTCCTTCGTATTCGAGCTGCTCGTCTGTGATTCCTGTTAGCTCGACGATCTTCTGAGGGATCCGCTCACCTTCCGGCAGCTTCACGAACACGTCGGCGCTGTCGGCCATGCGGAGGGTGCCCCGTTCGGTTTTCTCGACTCTGATCGCTGCCAGTTCAATGATCTGGCAGCTTCGAGCCCGGTTGTCTCAGTGTCAAAAAATACGACTGCTTTGTATTTCGTGAATATGTCCCGGAGCTCATTCATGGTCGTTCACCTCCGTTTTGATTGTGATCGAGGTTGTGGCTGCGAGCTTTAACTGCTTAGCGGTCAGCTCGTACATATCCACGGCTGCGTTCACCTGAGCCAGTGTGGCGCTGAGTTTTGCAGCCTTGGCGAGTTCTTCGTCTGTTGCCTTCTCGGCCAGTTCAGCGAAGCCTTCCGGATCCTCGCCGTGTGCGGCTTCGTAGAGCTTCTGAAACTGCCGGGCGAGTGCCTGCTTGATCCGTCCGATAAAGTCCGGAGCTAAAATGCTACGCTTTTTTGGTTCTGGCTGCTTCTTGTCAGAGTCCAGATCGTCCAGAGTGTCAGAGTCGCAGATAAACCGAACGCAAGCGGCACGGAAGCCGAGGCCCGTGTGCGCAACGCCGCGGGAGTCGCCGCCGCCGAGGCAGAACACACCAGCGCTCGAACCGTTGCTCCAGTTGCCCCCGCGATAAATAACCCGCTCGCCGTTAGAGTCGAGCCAGAAGTATTCGTCGCTTTCGTAGTCGTCGGCAGGATAGAGGCCGAGGTCTTTCAGCCTGTCCGGTGCGTCCATGTCGCTGCGAACTTCCAGATCCGTGAACTTTACGCCGTCATAGTCGGTGCCGTCCGGGTGTACCGGCTGGAGTGTGATCTCGCCGTTGTGTACGTTGTAGTAAACCGGATCGCCGTCCTCGGTGTAGATTGCCTCCCACTCTGGAGAGTCTTTGGACTGATCCGCGCCATAGGCTGCGCCATTGTTCGGGATCACCTGCGGCATACCGTCCATAAACCGAACGCCGCCGACGTGCTCCCAGATGTTACCGCTCATGTCAGCTACACCGTAGGCCGTGCCGTCGTGATTCCACTGAACCGGGCCGGATCCGGTCAACGTCTTGCCGCAGCCTCCTTCGTATGTAGTGCCGGTCTGTTCTGGGTGGCTGTGGCTTTTTCCGCTCGCAGTATTTCCGGTCGGCATGGTGTCGTTGTCCCAGCTCCAGAAGCCGAGAGCCACCCATTCGTCGTTAGTGATCAGGTGCCAGCCTTCGCCCTTGCTCTCGCAGAGGCGGATCGCTTCGTCGTGGCTGATATTCACAGCCGGTTTCATAAATGGGAGAGAGTACGGAACGCCGTCGATCAATGTGTTCTGGTACTTGCTGATCGCGTATTCCTTAACCTTGCGGCCCCTCAGGGTGTCAGGGAGTCCCAGCTCGGACGGTTTAAAAACCACCATAATGTCCGGGCGCCCGTTTTTGTCGTAAATTACTTCGTTTCTCATGGTTTTGCTCCTTTTCTGTATTTGCTGCGGCAGATCGGGCACTTGTAGCCGTACCACGGGATCACCGCCTGCTTGCTTACATTCCAGTCCAGCCCGCACTCTTGGCATACTTCATAGCGGCAGCCGTCGCGCCGGGCATGAGTACGGGCCCGCTTAGGTTTCGCGAGTCGTTCATGGGATCACCTCCTATCCAGCGGCCAGCCTGCTGCATAGCTGCCTCATAAGCAGCCGCTTGTATTTCTTCCGGGTTCTCCATTTCCGTGCGTGTTTGTATAGGTGCCACCATTTCGGGTGGGTGTTGGCTCTATATAGTAGGGAGTCCACAAAAGTGTCCACGGCCTTTCGTGCGTATTGCCGGAACTTCCGGAACCGCTCCGCGAGCTTGTCCATGAGTTGCCGGACTGCGTGAGCTGCTGCCTTTATTGCGTCGGTGAGAGCGCCGAGCAGGGCAGTTGCGGCAGGTGGGCCGATCTGGATCGTGAGCTCTGTGTGCTGAGGTTCTGGTGGCGACTCGTCCGGGAGCGGATCGCTTCGCGCCTGATCCGCAGCTATGAGCTGCTGGCGTTTCTCGTAGTCCTCGACGCTCATGTAGCCGTCGAATATATATGGATCCGGTTCCTCAGTGGTTTCCTTGCCGTACCATGGCATATCTGCCGGGAGATTTTCCGGGCGAGGTATTGGCTCAGGAGGGAAGGCTGTTGAGTCTTTCAGGAGATTGCAGCCGCCTTCGTAGTGCCAGAGAATACCAGCCTCCAGTTCTGCGATCGTCATGTTCTCGCCGAAGTGCCCGCAGTAGTAGCCGTTCACCATGACAGCGTTCGGATCCTGCTCCAAAATTTCGGCGGCAGTGCTCAGATCCTCCAGCTCGAAGGTGTCAGAGTCTTGGTTGAGCCAGACGCTTTCAGCGTGCCAGCTTCGGCCAGTTTTCCATATAATCACCCACGCTATACCGTCGCGGATTTCTTCGGCGTACTGCCGAGCTATTTCGTGTAATGCTGCCATGTTGTCGCTCCTTTCTTTTTTATATAGTGGGGGATTTTCGCCCGCGGCACTTAAAGCTCTCAATGAGTCGGCGCTGGGCGAGTTCGGCGCTATACTCTCGGCGCATGTTCTTGTCGAGCTGGCCGGTGTCGCCTCTTTTCAGTTCTTTATAGATAGTCGCCACATGGACGCCGAGGTCGATCGCAATGTCGGCCGGACGTCCTCCGGCTGCGTATTCCGTCTCGATTTTCTCGCGGTCGCCGAATGTCAAATATCGGTAGTTTCGCACGTTCTCACCTCTCTTTCTGTGCTTTTCAGGTAAAAAAATAATGCGTCCGGAGGCTTTCGCTTCCTTTCGCATTTAATATTATCTTTTCCGAAATTGAAAAAAATTTAAAAAAAGTGTTGACAATAATGTATCACTATGATATTATCTATCTTGTCGCTGATACACAGCAACAACTTAATAAATGCGGAGAGGTATCGAAGTGGTCATAACGAGGCGGTCTTGAAAACCGTTTGTCCGAAAGGGCGCGTGGGTTCGAATCCCACCCTCTCCGGTTGAAGCAGAACAATATGTTCTGCTTTTTTTATTGTTCGGCTTGGTTTTTGGGGAGTAAAAAGGTGAAATGAAAAAAGGTAAGATTTACCTTTGAAGTTACATTATTTTACAAGGGACTGTCGGAAAATAGATAGTTCCAAATCAGGGAGGGTATGACTC
>NZ_JAQFCE010000049.1:409-7446 GCF_027690675.1 Bariatricus sp. TF06-38A | reverse complement strand
GGGCGTGTGAAAAAACGAAAGTTTTTTCATGCGTCCTTTTTCTTATAAATACAACAGTAATTATATTTCACAAAAAAGCGTATAATCCCCCTTCCCCCATGAGAATGCCATTATGAATCCTATGTGGCAGTTGCAACTTTTTTCTGCTTGTTGTGATATTTATAAAGATTGTGTCCGATAGAAACGAGAAATACTTCAAGCAATACAGATTTTATTCCTCTTCGGACAATTCTTTTGTACCACCGGTCGTTTTTCATGATACCAAAGGTACCTTCTGCCTGAATGGATCTGTTCATCCTTAGAAGCGCTCCCTGGATACTTTCGAGATTTTCTATCACTTCCTGATGCATCGCTGTAAGTTCGCGGTTGATCCGAACAGTACGGTTTTTGTCTGTCTTTTTACATTGTTCTGCGTATGGACAGCCGGAGCAGTCTTCACACTGATACACTTCTTCCTGACGCCCATACTTGTTCCCTTTTACGTTTTTTCGATACTGAAGATAAAAGTTTTTCCCGTTTGGGCAACGCATGATTCCGTCTTCCCCGATTGGAAAATTTACTGCTCGGAATGGATCTTTATGATACTTCATGTCAGTAGTCTCTTTCTTGAACATGGTGAATTTCATATACTTTTCTATTCCATGCTGCTCACAAAAAATATAATTGTTGTAAGAACCATATCCGGCATCTGCCACTGGATACTTCGGATAAAAGCCATATGTAGTATAAAACTTGTTCATCAACGGAACAAAACAATCCATATCTGAGCGATACTGATTTACATCAACAACAGCAATGTATTCATCTGCAACACCAACCTGTACATTATAAGCCGGAAGCAGCTGGTCATTTCCCATGTAATCTGTCTTGATTCGCATAAAAGTAGCCGAATGATCTGTTTTCGAGTAGCTGTTGCGATCCTCCCCACAGATTTTGATTTTTTCCACGTATTCTTCTAACTTAGCAGTATACTCCCTGAGTTTCTCATAATGCCGTTGCTGTGTAGTTTTGCGATGTCCCCTGCCATGAACAAACGCAGTTTCATCAATCTGCCAGGCTTCTGCATACTGTTCGGCAGCTTCTTTCAGATACTCTGGCGCATACTCACTATTGATACAAAGCTTTATCCCTGTACATGTCAGTTCTTCATTGATTTCCGCAAAAAGTGTAGTAATTTTATCGAAGACACGGTATCTGGATTTTTCTGTTGATTTTTTCCATACCCAGGAATATTTATTCGCATTTGCTTCAAACTTGGATCCATCGATGTATAGGTGTTGGAGATCCACATGTTCTGTCTCGAAAATTTTTTTGTTTATGTCTTGAAATATCTCTTCAATGGAATCAGCAAGTACCTCGTTAATGAAGTAACCGAAGGTACGATAAGAAGGTGTTTGATGATCCATGAGATACATGAAGCGGAGATTGACTTTACACTGATCCTCCAGTTCACGTAATGATATATAGCCATTCTCCATAAATCCAAACAAAACTGTCTTCAGCATGCTGACCGGGTCATATCTGAGTCTTCCTGTATAATGTTGCGGAATATTTTTCAGATATTTCTCCAGTTCGATTCCTCCCATAAATCTGTCAAAAGTCAGCACTGGATCACAGATGTCCAGATAATCTTGAATTAGCATTGGCAAAATTGCCTGTTTTGGGTTAGAATAGATTATGTTATTATTTTTTGTCACAAATTAATTATAACAGAAAGAAAGACCTTGAGTTCAATATAAACTCTTGGTCTTTCTTTTTTTTCGGGACTATTCTTTTTTCACAGCCCCAATTTTTATTTGTATGAGTCAAGATATTCTCTAGGTTGAATTTTTCCTCTCATTAACCTTTGAAATGGGTTACTAGCCTCATAAATATATTCTTTTTTGCTTCCATCTTCTGCATGTGCAATAATTGGTAAGTCTTTCAGTGCTTCTTTAACTCCAATAATTTGGGGCAAAATTCCAATTTGACCTTCTTTATACACACCTGTTATGGGAACCAATGTAAATTTATCAACAAGTTGCTTATCTCCCCCAATAATTATTACTCGATCTCTACGTTGAGGAATTCCAAAATCGGCCGCATTCACTTTATTGATTTTTATTTTGTCAACGCACGTTTCCAATTCCGTCTTAACTACTTCAAAGAAACGCCCTCCATCTAAATTTGTTATTCCTTTTACATTTTCAAACACAAAACCATCTGGATTAATTGCTTTTACTATTTTGGCATATGACTTGAATAACCAATTGCGCATATCACTAACACCACGTCTAGTATTAGCTGTAGAAAAACCTTGACATGGTGGTCCACCTAGCACAAACAATGGCAAATCTGGATGTTCTTGTTTTGCTTTCAATGCAGTATTTACAATAGTATTAAAGACATTTTCTTCATTTATATCACCGCAGATTGTCAATCCTCCTATATTGGCTTTATGTGTTTCAATCGCATACTTATCAATATCATTCGCAATAACTGGTTTCCAACCGGACCAAACAAATCCTAACGCTAGTCCACCTGCTCCACAAAATAAGTCAACAAATTGCCCTTTAAACGGAATCTGTTCAGCAATTTGATATGCTAATAACACCGGAACAGCATTTCCAATTTGTTTATTCACCGCAGTGATTGAACCCTTAAATTCAAACGAGTCTGGAAAAGTTTGCAACCTTGCAGCCTCTCTTTGTGATAATGTGCGATTCTGTTCATAATGCATATTGCACCCATTACCCGGTCGATTAAAATAAGTATTAATTGTATATGCCGGCATTTCTGGACGCAAACGTCCATAATAAGTAGATCTGCTACCTTTCCCTGCTTTATAGCTCTCCCGTATTTGTGCCAGTCTTTGTGAAGGAATTGTTTCCGGAATATCTTTCCAGTTCCCTCCCGGCGGGACACAATTGACAATTTGCATATCCAAATCACTTAATTTTGCAGCATAATGGTTAAAAATCATTTAAACTCTCTCCTTAATAATATAATTCTAATAAAACGTTCAGCTCATCTAATTCTTCTCTTGAAAATTCAAATCTACTAATTATATTCAAAAATTGTTCCCTACTAATTCCGTATAACTGAGCAACACGGATCTCTATTTCCCATTCTAATTTATTTGTTTTCATATTATTGCAGACTAATTCCTGCAATCTTTCATCATCCATTTGCACTGGAATTCTTAATTGTTTAATAACTCCTGCCGAAACATGATTGCTTACAAGTTGTCCTCTGGCTTGAAATTCAAAAACAATTGAATTCATGACAGCTAACAATGAAAATAAAAATGTATTTTCTGCTTCATTCATATTGCATATTGCTCCTAATGAATTTCCAACAATACACCCCGGATTAAGAATGGTTGCTTTAATCCTTCGTTTCTGTGAATTACGCGAAACATCCCGCCATACAAGTTTCCATCCATCAACAGTAATTGGTGGACAAACTTTTTCTTCATTTAAGTACAAGCCATCTTCATTAAATTGATAGCGGTCAACCATATATCCCTTTGCAAATACAATCTTACCGTCTGGACATAGTTTTTCAGCAACTCTCGTTTCATCTAATTCTCGTACAAACCTAAAATGATGTTCTTGGCAAAACTCATACACTGTCGGTAACTTATCCAAATATTTATACAAATCAATTGCTGTAAATCCAAATTCCAAAGGTAACGAATACTGATTTTTCCTTAAATAATCCAAATCTTCTTCTGTCAATTGCATACTCTCGTGTTCTGTTACATTTTTATATATTTTTACATATGGCAACTTACATCCCTGATTTTTTTCAATGACAGCCGTAATACTAGATATATCCGCTGTGCCAAACAATTTTAACTCAGCCGGATAGTAACATATCGAATAAACATCATGCCTCTCAAATATCCATCTTCTCAAGGGAACAGATACTTGATCATTAAATAATGACGCAGGTGATACTATCCCACAAATCCCACCATTAGACACTAATTTCAGTGCCACTTCAACCCCAGTTCTTGCCAAATTTGTTCCCCATTTTCCAAATTTTTTTGTAGGCTGTGATAATGGAAATTCACTTTTCATATAATCATCATATAAAGCTATTGACTTCTTATAATCCTCTATTTCTTTCTGTGTATAGCGTTCATTAAATATTTTTTGTGGTTTTAACAATCCCCATGGTGGATTTGTAACACATATGCTAAAGTTTTCCTCTTCTATCGAATACATCACATATGCGTCGACTTTTTCCGCTCTAATAGATGCTTCAATTCCCAATTTTTCAATTATCTTACTAATTGAATTTTTTGCCTTCTTTAATGCATCTCCATCTATATCCCATATAACAATTTCATACGACTTTTTTTTATATCTGTCCAACTTGGCTACTTGTGATAACAGAATCGTTATTAATCTTCCATCTCCACAAAATGGATCTATAACTCGTATTGTTGTTATATTATCTGGAAGTTTATATTTTATCAGCAAATCCTTTATCATATTTTCTGCAATTGATACTTCTGTATAATATTTTCCAAGAATCTTACCACTTTCAAAATCTGATTTAGCAAAAGAATCGACAAAATCATAATATTGGTTGCTAAATATTTGCAATTTCATTTCGCTAACAGGATCCATTATTCTTCTCCTTTTTGCATTCCCGCTATAGTCATACTTTCTTCCTCGACAAGTTTACCAATAGCATCCCGTATCGCTTCAGATTTGGCAACATTCATCAAACGACAATAAGTTTCTAACCTATTAAGGGTTTCTTTATCCATACGAATTGTGCATACATAATCTTTATTATTTTCCCCTTTCGGTCTTCCCATCTTTTTCATGTTTCCTCGCCTCCTTCTTACGATATTATATACTATACTTTTTGTAATACAAAATGTCAAGTCTTTTTTGTAATACAAAAAATATAATTTATCAGTACCAAAGAAATAACCACTTTTCGTAGTAGATTACTATTAACGAATAGTGGCTATTTCTTTGATTATATTCATTTTTTTGCATAAGCTTTAGTAGTCGAAACCGTAGTAATTCCAAGGCTTTCCGCTATATTCTGCCCTGTATTGCCCCAGTCTGCGAAGGTATGCATTATCATAAAACTGGAGTGCCGTGGCAGATAAAAAGTACTTTTATCATTGTTGCATAACCTCGCATTTCTTAGTTTTTCGGGCTTTGTAAGCCTTTGTGAATTTTTCTTTTCTGGCATAACCTGGTTTATTTTCGCATAATATCGTCCGCAAAAGGTGTAAAATAAGGTGTATGTTTTTCTATTTTACACCTTGCTATTTTCAATTAAAAATCGTAATTACACAACCTGAATCCGGGCAACTTCTTCCCTGGCATCCTCAAGATTTACGTGCGTATATGTATTCAGCGTTACGCTGATGTCTGAGTGGCCCATCAAATATTGCAATGCTTTTGGATTCATTCCGGATTTTGCCATATTTGAGCAATAGGTATGCCGACATACATGCGGTGTAATGACAGGCATCTGTACTTTATAAGTATTATTATACTTCTGAACGATATGTTGGAAATAATGCTCCCAGTGCAGGGAATAGCAGATACTTTCATTTTTATCAAAGTGTAAGAATCCACTTTTTCCATCTACCATAGGCTCTGCTTTGGGCGGGTTTCGTTTTTCTATTATTTTCCGAAAACATTCCTCTACATCTGCAGTCATAGGTATCTTTCTCGTTCCGCTGGTTGTTTTAGTCTCTTGAATATAATATCCGATTTTTGATTTTTTCTGCAATTGATGATCGATGTTGATCGTATGCTCCTTGAAATCAATATCAGAAATCGTCAGCCCGCAGAATTCTGAGATGCGAAGCCCCGTCTTAAACAATATATAAATACCTTCATAGTATTTACTGAAATGTGCATCATCCTTTACAAATTGTAAAAACTTACGCTCCTCCGCTCTGCTGATTGCCTCTCTTGTCACACTGTCATTCACGACCACTTCCATTAGCTGAAACTGAAATGGATTTTTCCTGATCAGGTCATCATCCACTGCCAATTGAAATGCCGGTCGAAGAACTCCTCGAATCGAATGGATGGAACTATAGCTTTTCTTTTCTACCTGCTGAAGATGTATCAGCCAACATTTTGCATCCGAAATCCGAACCGTATCAATCCTTCTTTTTCCAAATGGATCTTTCTTCAATAAATTGATAACTGTTCCATATCCTGCAACTGTAGTAGGTCTGACACCGGTTTTGGTTGATATATATTTTTCAACCAGTTCCAGTACCGTCATATTTCCGCCATTTGTTGCAATCTGCTCGAAATGATCCGCCTGGATTTTCTTCTCCATCTCTCGAAGCGACAAAGTACGGCGCTTTCCTTTCGGAGTTGCATCGTTATGGTCTAAGCGCCAGCTATATACGCAGCGCTCCTTTCCCATCTCATCGACATACTTAAATCGATATCTGCCATCAGATAACTGTATTTCTCCATTGTGTAATATACGTCCTCTATGATCTCTCCTTTTTTCACTCATAATATTTCGTCTCCTTCATTAAATGCTCATTTAACTTGGAAGACCGTCTCGGTTTATTCATTATACCACAAGACCTTCTCTTCGCTAAGATAAAATGAACATTATTTTCATTACTATTTCTTCTATTCTGTCACTTAAACTGTACTGGCTGTGTCCAGATAATCTTCAAATAATTTTCTTTTGAACCGGATATGCGAACCAACTTCCAAAATAAAATCTGCTCCTTCATTTTCACCTGCGATTTGTCTCAATCTCTTTTCTCCAATTCCGTAATATTCTGCTGCTTCGGAAACATTTAAAGAATATTTCTTCCAAACAGGTATTGTTTTTTCTGTATGATTCATTCGCATTCCTCCTTCCCTCTGTTTGTGTTCAACAGCGTTTTCGCTTTCTCCATTTTCATACTTGCAATCGCTTCTCGTTTGCTTGTGCCTCCAACATACACGGGTGTACACATTTCTAAAATACGGTCATAGATACGTCTTTTATCTAACATGGTCTCGCTTTTTATTTCTTTCAGCGGAAGATTGGTCGTA
>NZ_JAQFCE010000049.1:0-399 GCF_027690675.1 Bariatricus sp. TF06-38A | reverse complement strand
TCGTTCCACACCAAGATCATCAATAATCAAAAGCTGATATGAAGCCAATGCATTGATATATTCCGTTTTGTCTGCCAGTGGAAATATATCATCGATAATGGTATTGAAATTTGTCATCTTTACTGTTACTTCCTGCTTTAGAAGTTCATTGGCAATATAACTTTTCCCGGTACCAACCGGTCCCCAAAACAAACAACCCATATGATTTCTTTTCATTTCCTCCCAGTTATCAACATAATTTTTTGCCTTATGCATTACCGCATCTGACATATCTGCATTTTCAAATGTCCACTCTTCCATCCTGCTCTCGTCAAAACAGATGCTCGTATTTCTACTGACTAATTCCCGGTGTTCTTTGTCTTTAAAATATTTTTGTTCTTCTTCATACGCTTTTCTGTC
>NZ_JAQFCE010000048.1:0-8260 GCF_027690675.1 Bariatricus sp. TF06-38A | reverse complement strand
TGGATTCCCTGTGCATCTGTTACTACATACTTAAATTCTTTCATGATAAATTCTCCTCGTCTTTTTCTTTCATTTTTAGTTTACTTTTTTTACAGCGTTTTGCTTGCCAAAGCGACGCCATTATTAAAACAGCTTTCGCTGTTCTATTCTACTGTATCTACGGCAAATAGTGGATCGCCAGCTTTAACTTCTCCCGTCGCAAGGAGACGTACTCTCTGATTCTCTTCCAGTTCTGTACAAAGTACCGGTGAACAAAGAGACGGTGCATGCGAAGTCAGGAATGGAATATCGATCTTCATAAGCGGATCCCCCTTCTTCACTTTCTGACCATTTTCTACAAATACTTCAAATCCTTCACCGTTCAGAGATACGGTATCAATACCGATGTGAAGCAGCATGCCAAGTCCGCTTTCTGTCTGGAACCCAAGTGCATGCTTTGTTTCAAATACGAAAAGCACTTCTCCATCTTCCGGTGCACAGATCACAGCATCTTCCGGTGTAACAACAGCTCCGTCACCCATCATTTTTCCTGCAAATCCTTCATCCGGACAGGTTGTAATATCGCCTGCCATACCGGTGATCGGACTAGATACAACAATTGTATTTACCACTTTTTCCTGGGTTTCATTATTTTCATTTACAGTATCTGTATTTTCTTCAGCTGAATTCTCTTCTGACACAGCAGCGCTCTCATAATATTCATCCGGAGCTGTTTCCAGATAATCTTCCAGTTTAGACTTAATCACAGTTACCTGTGGACCATAAATGATCTGGACACCCTGTCCCTTTTTCACGATTCCTCTGGAACCTGTTGTCTTGATGATCTCATCATTTACGCGGGCTGCGTCATGAACTGTGATACGAAGTCTTGTTGCACAACAATCCACATCACTGATATTTTTCTTTCCGCCAAGCCCCTGTGTGATTGCCTCACTTACCGGATCTGCGGTCCCTGTATTCCCTGCTGTTTCTTTTCCTGCTTCTTTTCTGGCATTTACATCTGCCTTTGTATATAATTTTGTCTCTGTATCATCATCTTCACGTCCCGGTGTCTTGAAGTTAAACTTTTTGATCAGGAAACTGAAGATAAAGTAATACAGGAAGAAATAAATAATTCCAACCGGAATGATCCGAAGCCAGCTTGTCTTTGCATTTCCCTGCAGGATACCGAAAAGGAACAGATCCAGAAAACCACCAGAGAAGGTAAGTCCTACTGCTATATTCAGGATATGCGCGATCATGTAAGCAGAACCTGCAAGCACTACCTGTACAGCAAAAAGTGCCGGTGCAACAAAAAGAAATGAGAATTCCAGCGGCTCTGTAATACCCGTCATCATGCAGGCAAGTGTTGCAGAAAGGAGAAGTCCTCCTGCCTGTTTTTTCTTTTCCGGTTTTGCACAGCGGTACATCGCAAGTGCCGCTCCCGGAAGTCCGAAGATCATAAAGATAAATTCACCTGAGAAATATCTGGTCGCATCTGCGCTGAAATGTGCGATATTTGCAGAATCAGCAAGCTGTGCAAAGAAGATGTTCTGTCCTCCCTGTACCATCTGTCCCGCAATTTCCATTGTTCCACCGACTGCTGTCTGCCAGAATGGCATGTAAAATACGTGATGAAGTCCGAACGGAATCAAAGCTCTCTTAATAATACCAAAAATCAGGGTTCCCAGATATCCGCTTCCGGTTACCAGTCCGCCAAGTGCATAAATTCCATTCTGTACAACCGGCCAGGCAAAATACATTCCAATCCCAACAAACATGTACACCAGTGTAGAAATGATCGGAACAAATCTGGACCCTCCGAAGAATGATAACGCATTTGGAAGAACGATTTTGTGAAAACGGTTATGCAGAGCAGCAACACCAAGTCCTACAATAATACCACCAAACACACCCATCTGTAAGGACTGGATTCCGCAAACAGAAGTGATGGTTCCTTCCAGTACATTCGAAGCGATCGTTCCATCTGCGGTAATCTCTCCTGTGATCACAAGCATTGCATTGATTGCAACATTCATAACAAAGAATGCGATCAATGCAGAAAGTGCCGCTACTTCTTTTTCTTTCTTTGCCATACCGATTGCAACTCCAACCGCGAAAATCAGTGGCAGGTTGTCAAATACAGCACTTCCTACTTTGTTCATGATAATGAGTAACGAATTCAGGATGGTTCCGTCTCCTAAAATTTTCTCCAGACCATAAGTCTGGATTGTGGTAGCATTGGTAAACGAGCTACCGAATCCCAGCAGCAGACCCGCTACCGGAAGAATTGCGATTGGAAGCATGAAGGATCTTCCAACTCGCTGCAATACGCCAAAAATTTTGTCTTTCATTGCATGTACTCCTTTTCCTCAAGAAATTTTAATTACCTGGCTTATGCCTATGATATTATTTCCTTTCGTGGAAGCCTTTTATCCGAATTTTTGACGCAAAAAAGGCACTAACCCCACACAAATATCAAAATAATATCTATGTATGGTTAATGCCTGCCGTACAGTTACACACCAAAATCTGTAACTTACAATAATTTATTTTCCACTAAATGTCAAGCCTTTTCTGAAATCTTCTTTTTATAATCCTACGGACTGCACTAAAAGAATCAGAAGCATCAACGGTGCAATTACCTTGATCATTGCAACATAAAGCTTTTCTCTGCCAAACCTGTATCCGCCAAGTGTCACTTCATCGATGATCACTTTTGGTTTTACAACCCATCCGATCAGAATACAGGTAAGCAGTGCCACCATCGGCATCAGACAGTTATTGCTGATATAATCCATCACGTCCAGAATCTGCGCTACCGTGCCGTTCGGAAGTTTCAGTTCGAAATAAAGCTTGTTGTATCCAAGACATACGATCACACCAACGATCATTCCATATAAAGTAGTCAGGATCGTTCCTTTTTTTCTGGATACATGGAATTTATCCATCATGCTTGATACGATTGCCTCCATAACAGATACAGAAGAAGTAACCGCTGCAAAAGATACCATCAGAAAGAATACAATTCCTACCAACACTCCTGCTGCCCCCATTGCTTTAAATACTTTTGGCAGAGATACAAACATCAGTCCCGGTCCTGCAGACATTCCTTCGGTTCCCATAAAAGTATAAACAGCCGGAATGATCATAAGTCCTGCCAGAAGCGCTACAAGCGTATCAAAAAACTCAATCTGGTTGATCGACTTCATCAGATTGGTCTCTTTCTTCGCATAGGATCCGTAAGTAACCATAATTCCCATCGCCACGCTGATCGAGAAGAAAAGCTGTCCCAATGCATCCATCACAACCGAAAGGAAACTTTTAACCGTCATCCCTCTAAAATTCGGGATCAGGTAAATCGCCAGTCCCTGCATACCGGTTCTTGTCACTCCATCTGCATTTGTATGTTTCAGGGTAAGGGAAAATACAGAAATTCCCGCAATCAGTACAAACAGGATCGGCATCAGAATCTTACTGTATTTTTCAATTCCTTTATTTACTCCTTTATAAACAACCATTGCCGTAATAAACACATAGATCAGCATCCATATGATCGGCTGTCCGACCTGTGTAATATAGCCTGTAAAATATCCGTCTTCTGCTGCCTGCGCCCCATGACCTGTGAGAAATGCCGACAAATATTTGAGTACCCATCCACCAATCGAGCAATAATATGGAAGAATGATAACCGGTACTGCACATGCAAGCACACCGATTTCTCCCCATCCTTTATGCATCTGTTCATATGCAGTAAGCGGACTCTGTCCTGTCTTACGTCCAATCGCGATCTCTGTTGTCAGCAACGTAAACCCAAAGGTAAGTGCCAGTACCACATAGCACAGAATAAACACTCCGCCTCCACCTTTTGCTGCCAGATACGGGAATCTCCAGATGTTCCCCAGCCCGACTGCACTTCCCGCAGCCGCCAGCACGAATCCGATCGAGCCGGTAAAATTACTCCTCTTCTTTTCCATCTTTTCTACACTCCTTTTACAGTGGTGCCTCCGTACACACCATCTCCAGCTTTTTAATAATATGATGTGAGTGTCAATAAGTATCAATTGCTTATTTGTGCGAGCACAAACGCAATTGATACTTTTGACATTTACATCATAATATAGAAATTATATTTTTCTATAAGCCAAAAACACCTCCGCCGTATGGCGAAGGTCCCTTCTTTAGCTTTCTTCTTATTTTAACAATCGGATATAGGAAAGTCAATGGAAGTATTTTACTCATTTTCTTGATCTTTTTTACACTGGGGCAGGCTCTCACCTGCCCCTTTATGAGTAGTATATCAATAATTTTTACAAAACGTCTTATTTATGCAGTTGCCGGAAGAACACGGGATAAGAATAACTGCGTCCTTCTCTCTCTTGGTGCTGTAAAAATTGCATCCGGTCTGCCTTCTTCAACAACATATCCGTCTGCCATAAAGATGACCCGGTCTGCCACATCACGTGCAAAGCCCATTTCATGTGTTACAACGATCATCGTCATTCCTTCTTTCGCAAGAGATTTCATAACATCAAGTACATCTCCTACCAGTTCCGGGTCCAGCGCCGATATCGGCTCATCAAACAACAACGCTTTCGGTTCCATTGCCAGTGCTCTTGCAATAGCAACTCTCTGCTGCTGTCCACCTGAAAGTGTACTCGGATATACATCCGCTTTATCCTTTAATCCTACCTTATCCAGAAGTTCCAGTGCTTTTGCATGCGCTTCTTCCTTATTCATGTGTTTGGTAAGGATTGGTGCCATCATAACATTCTGAACAACGGTCTTAAGCGGAAACAGATTGAATTTCTGGAAAACCATTCCGACTTCCTCACGGAATTTGCGGATGTCACAATTCTTATCGAGAAGATTCTTTCCCTCATACTGTACGGTTCCGCCTGTCGGTCTTTCAAGCTGATTGATGCATCTTAAGAAAGTACTCTTTCCCGATCCGGAAGGTCCGATGATACAGACCACTTCACCTTCATTGATATCAAGATTGATATCCTTTAATACCTCCAGGTTCCCAAATTTCTTCGACAAATGATTTACTTTAATCATACCAATCACCTCATTTTCCTTTCTATCTGTTTCTGGACAATTATCAGTACCGAAAGTATCACCAGATAAAACGCTGCCAGTGCTGTGTATGTAGGAATTGCTTTAAAGCTCAACGCTGCATACGCCTGTGCCTGATGCGTGATCTCATTAACCGCAATCGCAGATAAAAGTGCGGTATCCTTAACAGAAATGATAAACTGGTTAAATAATGCCGGAAGTGCCGCTTTAAATGCCGGTGGGATAACCAGATGAATCATCGTCTGTGCACTTGTAAGTCCAAGTGATGCACCTGCTTCTTTCTGTCCCGGATCAATGCTCATCAACGCACCTTTTACAATTTCTGAAATAAATGCACCGGAATTCAGTGCGATAACGCCAATTCCCACTGCAGTGCTTCCAATATCGACACCCAAAAGCTTCGGAATTACAAAATATCCGTATAAAGCCTGCACCATAAGTGGTGTCGCACGAATGATCCAGATGTAAACTTCTGCAATTGCTTTCCCTATTTTATATTTCGACTGAAGCAGGTATCCACAGAGGCTTCCGATCAGGAAGCCAATTGTGATACCGACAACAGCAATTAAAATCGTAAGTTTTAATCCCTCAAACATCATTGGAAGTAAAACATTCAAAAAAGTCATATCCATATACTATCTCATCCTATCTTCTTTTTAGTTGCTGTCTGTTCTTTGATTATTCACACCATTTCGCATAGAGTTCATCTGTTGTGCCATTATCGATCAGTACTTTTACAGCTGCATTGATTTCATCATAATATTTGCATTCTTTAGAAATTGCTACGCAATACGGTGCCTGGCCCTGATTAAACTCATCCCCGACTACCTCCAGATTGCTGTCCGGTGTTGTCTTAATATAGAAATATGCTCCAGGTCCATCCTGAATAACAGCATCTACTTTTCCCTGCTCCAAAGATTCATATGCAGTTGTGATCGTGTCATGTACTTCGAGCGTTGCACTTGTAAGGTTCTTGCTTGCATAAGTATGAGATGCGGTTCCCTTTTCAACGGCTATTTTTTTATCCTTCAGATCATCAACACTCTTAATTCCTTTATCGTCATTTTTATTTACCATAACGACCTGACCGGAATCACAATAGATATCACTGAAGTCCATAACTTCTTTTCTTTCATCTGTTGCACAAAGTGCTGCTGCTCCGATGTCCAGTTTATTTTCAGCAAGTGAAGTAGTAAGTGCCGAATAATCCATTGCCTGGAGGCCACCATCGATTTCGAATCCCAGAAGCTCCTGCAGATCATTTAACAGATCAACATCATATCCGATCAGCGTCTTTCCGTCCGCAGACACTCTCTCGTTCCCGGGATTGTTTGAGAAATTACTTTGCACTTCTGATTACTTTCTTTTCTGAAATACAAAAAGGATGCCGCATCTGATGCGACATCCTTGTCTGTTCTGTTCTTTATGAACTTGTGATTATTTTACCGTACTTTCACACTTTAGTCAATGAAACTTTTATCCAAAATTGCCAGTTTTATATGTTTCTTTTAAGTAAATTTTCACAAAATTGATTTTCTATAGTATATGTGTTACACTATTTCCAGATTCAAACTGACTGCAAAGGAATTCCTGCGCAAAAAGAATACAAAAAAGGAGATTACAAAAACTATGAGTCTTAACAGCACCCCTTCTGCAGATCGTGTACATATCGGTATCTTCGGTCGCAGAAATGCCGGAAAATCCAGCATCATCAACGCTATCACCGGACAGAATCTTGCCATTGTATCTGATGTTCTCGGAACAACTACCGATCCGGTTCCAAAGGCAATGGAACTTCTTCCCCTCGGACCTGTCGTGATCATTGACACCCCGGGGCTTGACGACATCGGAGAACTCGGTGAACTGCGTGTTAAAAAAGCCTACCAGATTTTAAACAAAACAGATATCGCTGTTCTGGTAATCGATGCCTCTCTTGGCATGACACCAGAAGATTTATCCATCTTAAAGAAAATACAGGATAAGAAGATCCCTTACGTTGTGGTAAAAAATAAATCTGACCTCTGCTCTTCTGCTGAAAATGGCGCAGTCTGTCCAAATCTGGATTCTATGTCGGATGCTTCTTTTCATATAGATGCTTCCAACAGTATCGAAGTCAGCACAGTAACCGGATACCATGTTCATGAATTAAAAGAACTGATCGCAAGCCAGGCTCCGGAAGAAGATCAGGATAAATATCTCGTCCGCGATCTTTTAAATCCAAATGATTTTGTCGTTCTGGTCGTCCCGATCGACTCTGCCGCCCCAAAAGGACGTCTAATCCTCCCGCAGCAGCAGACCATCCGCGATGTACTGGAGGCTGGTGCAATCTCTATTGTAACCCGTGACACAGAATTGAAGGAAACACTTTCGTCTCTTGGCAAAAAGCCACGCCTTGTCATCACCGACAGCCAGGCATTTGCCAAAGTGTCTGCCGATACACCGGAAGATATTCCACTGACCTCTTTTTCCATCCTGCTTTCCAGATACAAAGGGAATCTGAAGCTTCAGGTCGAAGGCGCACAGATGCTGGACAAGTTGGAAGATGGTGACAAAATCCTCGTCTGTGAAGGCTGCACCCACCACAGGCAATGTGATGACATTGGAACAGTGAAGCTTCCTCGCTGGATCCGCCAGCATACCGGAAATAAAGACCTGCACTTTGAATTCACAAGCGGGACTGAATTCCCGGTAGATCTCTCACCTTATAAACTCATTATTCACTGTGGTGGCTGCACCCTGAACGAACGCGAAATGCAGTATCGCCTCAAATGCGCCGAAGATCAGGGCGTACCGATCACGAACTACGGAACCGCTATTGCTCACCTGAAAGGAGTATTGGAGCGGAGTCTCATACCGGTTAGAGGAAGTTTGGAATAAGGTTACGGGCGAAGCAAGGACGAGGTGACGGTTTCACGCCGGTCTTCATCGCCTGCATTCTGTAAAATTTAATCGGGACGGAAGTTGCGACACCGGACTGATTCGCTGGAAAATCTGATGATTTTCCGGCTCAGGCAGTCCTCAGATTCCGTACTTGTAGTACGAAATCTGGTCACAATTTCCGTCTCGATTAAATTAACAGACTGCACGGCTCTTACGAATGGCGTGAAACCGTCACCTCGTCCCCACTTCACCCTTATGTTATTCAAAGCTTCCGCATTGGGGCTGTGAAAAAAGAATAGTCCCGAAAAAAAAGAAAGACCAA
>NZ_JAQFCE010000047.1:0-8523 GCF_027690675.1 Bariatricus sp. TF06-38A | reverse complement strand
AATGAAACATAGAAGTTTGTAACTTTTTATAAGTTTTCAGTAACGGAACACTGTGCCGTTAACCAATTCACAATACAATGCGCTGATGCGCGTATATGAAGAAAAAAGAGCGAAGAGCCGCGACCTCGCGAATCTTCACTACGAGCGTGCCTGCCAGAAGGTTCCGGAGCTTGCATCGATTGATGCCTCTATTTCTTCTGCCAGTCTTGATCAGGCGAAAAAGCTGCTCGCAGGCGATGACACTGCCCTCGCTTCTTTGAAGGAAGAGATCCGGTCTCTTTCTGACAGACGCCGCCGACTCCTTTCCGACGCCGGATTCCCGGAAGACTATCTGGAACAGCATTTTGAATGTCCGGACTGTCAGGATACCGGCTATGTCGGCACGAAAAAGTGCCATTGCTTTTTAAAAGCGATCATTGATCTGTTCTACACCCAGTCCAACTTAAAAGGGCTTCTCGAACAGGAAAATTTTGAACATTTTAATTTTGATTATTATTCATCCAATTATAGAGACCGGCTTTCCGGTCAGAATTCCCGCGAGCTTGCAACGCAGGCTTATCAGGAATGTATGAATTTCATCCACAATTTTGATACCAAACATGGTAATCTGCTCCTTTTTGGGAATACTGGTATTGGGAAGACATTTCTCAGTCACTGCATTGCAAAAGAAGTGATGGATTCTCTGCATTCCGTTCTTTACCTGACTGCCTCTGAATTTTTCGATGCGCTCCTTGAAAAAGCACTGACCCGGAATGATGAGAGCTGTCTTTTATATGAGCAGATCCACCAGTGTGATCTGCTGATCATTGATGACCTGGGAACCGAACGAAATACAGACTTTGTCGTTTCTCAGCTTTTTGTGTGTTTAAATGATCGGATCCTGAACAGGAAATCCACGATCATTTCTACTAATCTTACTCTGGAGGAAATCAAGACGAACTATACAGAACGTACATTTTCCCGGATAAGCAACCATTATAAGATACTTCGCCTTGCTGGTGATGATATCCGCATTCAAAAGAAACTTATGTACAGGGAGGAACACTGATGTTACATCGAAGTGAACGAATTCTGGATAATATTCCAGTTGGCTCTCTCGGCATTATTGCTGTAGACGGCTGTGAAGAGATGGGAAATAAAGTCAATGACTATCTCGTAAAATGGAGAAAGGAAGAGACTCGTTTCCAGAAAGACAATCTTGTTTTCAACGGCTACGAAAAGCCGAACTATCTGATCAACGCAAAGGTACCGCGTTTTGGATCTGGTGAAGCCAAAGGTATTATCAATGAGTCTGTACGAGGAAAAGACCTTTATCTGATGGTCGATGTCTGCAACTACAGCCTGACTTATTCGCTCAGCGGCAATACCAACCATATGTCACCGGACGACCATTTCCAGAACCTGAAGCGTGTCATCGCCGCTGTAGGAGGAAAAGCACGTCGTCTGAACGTCATTATGCCTTTCCTGTATGAAAGCCGCCAGCACAAGAGAAGCGGCCGTGAATCACTGGACTGTGCACTTGGTCTGCAGGAGCTTGTCCGCATGGGTGTTGACAATATCATCACTTTCGATGCACACGACCCACGTGTCCAGAATGCGATCCCGCTGAACGGATTTGAGACGATCCGTCCGACTTACCAGTTCGTAAAAGGACTTTTAAAGCATGTACCGGATCTTCAGATCGATGCTGACCATATGATGGCGATCAGCCCGGATGAAGGTGCAACCGGACGTGCAATCTACTTTGCCAACGTACTCGGACTCGACATGGGTATGTTCTACAAACGCCGTGACTACACAACCATCGTAGACGGACGTAACCCGATCGTAGCACACGAATTCCTTGGCTCTTCCGTAGAAGGAAAAGACGTAATCATCCTCGATGATATGATTTCGTCAGGTGACAGTATCCTCGATGTAGCACGCCAGCTCAAGATGCGTAAAGCAAAACGTATCTACGCTGCTGCAACCTTCGGACTTTTCACAAACGGTATGGAAAAATTCGACCAGGCTTACGAAGAAGGACTGATCAACGGAATCCTCACAACAAACCTGATCTATCAGACACCGGAACTGCTCAGCCGTCCTTACTACATCAACTGCGACATGAGCAAATACATCGCACTGGTGATCGATACACTGAACCATGATGCTTCTATCAGCAGCATCCTTGATCCAAGCGAACGTATCCAGAATGTAGTTGAGAAATATAAAAAAGGGGAAGCGATCGATTAATTTATACGAGCGAAATTTTTCCGCTATATGAAAAAAAATACTGCTTGAATATCATTTTGATATCTAAGCAGTATTTTTATTTAACATTCTTCTTTCAGCAGTCCTTCTACCTCCACTCCCCATTCTTTCATTTTTTCCAGAAACAGCTCTTTACTAATTTCATGCAGAGCATCCTTCTCCCCATACATTTTTCCAAACACCTCAAAATTTGCTACAAAGCTGCTATATGGATGCAATGACGCATAGCTGAAAGTTTCACTTGCAGAACTGCTATTCCCAGATTTTTTCTTGATGAATAAAACTCCCTCTCCACAATGACTTTCCTCCGATGCAACCAGTTTTACCCGCAAATCCTTCCACGGATAACGTTTTGACAGGAAAAGAAACTTTCGGATACAGCCTTTTTTATCCATCTTTAAACGGTAACTTTTTCTGCTGGTGACTACCACATAAACTGGAACAAGAGCTATAAAAAATGGAATAAAGATAGCAATCAGTACTGGATTCTTCCAGATAAAAATCGGATATACAATAAATATCAGTAGTAAAAGCCAAACAGCTGCCGCAAGTAAGATCCAGGCGGTTCCATTTCTTCTGGACTGTAATCTTCCCTTTTTGTCCTGAAAAATATCAAAGTTTTTCGGTCGCTCTGTTTCAAAATCCACTCCCCATTCTTTTAATTTGGAAAGCAGCTCTTCCTTCTCTGCCGCCATTATTTCACCGTTTATATAAATAGAATATCTTTGCCCCGCTAATATTGGTCTATGCATTTTGAAATTAATACAGAAACTCCCTATTGGATGTCTTATTGGAAAAAGTTCACAATTACTGCTTTGCCTCGGCTGATGCTTACATGCTGCCAAAAATAAAGCTTCATCATAACAATATTCCCCCACATTTATTCTCAATTGTTTAATTTTAAATTCCTCCCATGTATACTTTCTTTTATAAAGCCATGTTTTAACCAAAACTCCCGTTTTATCCAAGATCAACTCTCGATCCATATTTCGACAAAGCAGATAAATACGCAAGATTATCACTATTGAATAGGCAATCGCAAACACAATGCTCATCGCTCTACCCTCTTCCTTATTAGGATCCGGCATATTCACTGCACAATATAGCAAAAATATGTCAAACCCTATCAAACAAATACTAAATCCGCATATACTGTCTATAAAAAAGTCTTTCCACTTTTTATCCGATTTTATAATTAATACATCTTTCTCCTGTCCCATTTTGATTACCTTTTTACAGGAAGAGCGAATCTTTCTCCGCTCTTCCTGTCTACATATTGCTTTTATCGCTCTCTCAATTGATTCATTTTAAACATAAAATATTTTCGAGCCCTCTCCTGTTGTTTTTTTGTCTTTGAACTCTTTTTAACCACAGGATTTGACTTTCTTTTATTTTGTAAAACATAACTTTTACACTCATCCAAGGAGCCAACTGCTTTCTAACTCTGTTTTTAGTTTTTTACTCTTCTTTCGGCAGTCCTTCTACCTCTACTCCCCATTCTTTCATTTTTTCCAAAAATAACTCTTTATTAATCTCATGCAGAGCATCTTTTTCTCCATACATCTTTCCAAACACCTCAAAGTTTGCTACAAAACTGCTATACGGATGCAAAGATGCATAGCTGAAAGTTTCACTTGCAGAACTGCTATTCCCAGATTTTTTCTTAATGAATAAAACACCCTCTCCACAATGACTTTCCTCAGATGCAACCAGTTTTACTCGCAAATCCTTCCACAAATAACGTTTTGACAAGAAAAGGAATTTTCTGGTACAACCTTTTTCGTCCATTTTTAAACAATAACTTTTCCTACTGATTATTACTTTGTAAACTATCAGAAAAACGATGCCAATTGGAATCGAAATAAATAACATGCCCATATCTTTTAATACAACAATTGGAAACATTAAACACGCGCACATTATTAATACCAGAACAAACGAAAATATTTTCCAACCATATCCATTTCGTCTTGTACAAATTCCTCCTGACTTGTCATAAAATACAGACTCATTCATCACTCTTACCTTTTCAATAGCTACTCCCCATTCTTTCATTTTTTTGAAGAAAAGGTCTTTATCAATTGCACAAACTTCACCTTCTACTACATAAGTTCTACTTCCATTTTTCCCCGTACCAAAATAGAACGGCTCATGCAATCCACAAAAATTGATCACAAAACTTTTAAAAGGATGTTGAAACATAAACATTGCACATTTATATTTTCCTTCAGGTATCGCATTCATTGACATTAAAATACTTTCTTTATAATCCTTATATTTTACACGCATTTGTCTATTTTTCACTTCATCCCATGTATACATTTTTTCGTACAAAAACCACTTTATACAACATCCTGTCTCATTTAATGTCAATACCTTGCTATCTTGTATCCAAGAAAACAATGAATAAACAAATCCAATCATTGGGGGCGAAACTATTGAAAATACTACAGGTGGTTTTAATAAAAAACACCACATTAGTTCTAATATCAAACTTGCAATAACTGCTTCTTTTCTGAATTTCATCCATTTTTCATCTGATTTTACAACCAATATTCTATTATTTTCTTCTTCCATTTCCTCATCACCTACTCTGCTTTCGGCAGCCCTTCTACCTCTACTCCCCATTCTTTCATTTTTTTTAGAAATAACTCTTTGTTAATTTCATGTAATGCGTCTTTCTCTCCGTACATCTTTCCAAATATTTCAAAGTTTGCTACAAAACTACTATATGGATGCAATGACGCATAGCTGAATGTTTCACTTGCAGAACTGCTATTCCCAGATTTTTTCTTGATGAATAAAACTCCCTCTCCACAATGACTTTCCTCCGATGCAACCAGTTTTACCCGCAAATCCTTCCACAGATAACGTTTTGATAGAAAAAGAAACTTTCGGATACAGCCTTTTTCATCCATCTTTAAACGGTAACTTTTTCTACTGGTGACTACCACATAAACCGGAACAAGAGCAATAAAAAATGGAATAAAGATAGCAATCAGTACTGGATTCTTCCAGATAAAGATTGGATATATGATAAAACCTAAAAGTAAAAGCCAAATAGCTGCCGCAAGTAAGATCCGGGCGGTTCCATTTCTTCTGGACTGTAACCTTCCCTTTTTGTCCTGAAAAATATCAAAGTTTTTCGGGCGCTCTGTTTCAAAATCAACTCCCCATTCTTTTAATTTGGAAAGCAACTCTTCCTTTTCGACCGCCATTATTTCACCGTTTATATATATTGTATAATTTCTTGAAGTTACTAATATTGGTCGATGCATCTTAAAATTAATATTAAAACCACCCATAGGATACCTTATTGGGAAAAATTCACAATTACTATTTTGTCTCGGTTGACGCTTATATACCGCGAAAAATACTCCCTCATCATAACAAAATTCTCCTAAATTTTTTCGCAATTGCCTAATTTTGAAATCTTTCCACTCATACTTTTTTTCGTAAAAACATATTTTAGTCCAAATACCTGTTTTATCCAATACTAACTTTCGCCCTATATTTCTCCAAATCCGATAAATATTTAGCACCAGGAATATGTTTGCTATTATAAACATCAATGCTACACATTTTTCCAAAGTAACTGCTATTTCATGAGTTATTGCTCTACTCTTCCATAGATCATAGTTAAAAACTACCTCAACTACAATTTCCATTAATATAAAAAGAATTACCCCATTAACTCTAATCCTAAAATACTGTAACCATTCTTTATCTGATTTTATAACTAATACTTCTTTCTTTTCTTCTTCCATTTTGATTACCTTTTATAGGAAGAGCAAATTTACATTCACTCTTCCTATCTGCATATTACTTTTATCACTCTCTCAATTGGTTCATTTTAAACATAAAATATTTTCGAGCCCTCTCCTGTTGTTTTTTTGTCTTTGAACTCTTTTTAACCACAGGATTTGACTTGCTTTTATTTTGTATAGGATTTTTTTTGCTGCTTGACTTTCTGTATGGGAGTGATGCTACTACTCCCGCTGTCACTAAACCATTACCGATTCCAAAAATAGTACCAGAAACATTTTTAACAACATCTAAAATGGGTGTTTTCAATTCTATAATTGCATTAATACTAACTGCTGTACATAATGCTGTCATTCCACCTTTCCACAACGCTTCTTTCACATCACTTCCACTAATAATACTACAAATAGTTGTCCCTATTCCTGATATAAAAGCACTAGTCAAAGTAACATATAAATTATTTATTGTCACTCCGTTTACAAGTCCTGCCAAAGCTGCAACCGCCAAGTCTCCAATTCCAAACTCCTGTCCCGTTGCCTTTGAAGCAATATAACATGTCGCCACGTTTGTTACCATTCCGAGTACACCAAGCCCTACTGAGAATGCAAACATCCCTGCATCATCCCGATACATCACCGGATTATCATCACAGTAAGCATACAGATTCTTCTCCGTCAGCTGCTCTGGATCCTTCGTCAGTACACTCGCATCATCTGCATTCAGGAATCTTCTCACCTTCGGGTCGTAGTATCTTGTCTGCAGATAGTACAGTCCTGTCTCCTGGTCGTAATAGTAGCCTCTGTATCGCAGCGGATTGATCTGTGCAAGACCGAATCTTGAAACATCTGATGACACCAGAAGTCCTCCCCATGCATCATATCTATATACTACAACCTGGCTTCCTTTACTGTCAACAATCCCGATGATATCTCCCTGAAGGAGTCTTCCCGTCTGTTTTTATTTCTGTAAGTTACTTCCTTCAGAACCTTTCCCTTTCTCCTCCAACACTTCTATCGTCTTGCAGATCACCTCCGATATCGGTACTCCCATCAGTCCTGCATTCTCTACAATTGACACTGCTTCATTTGCTATAAATGCAATACACACCGTATCCCTCAGATAACTTGTCCCCATCAGCAGATCCAGTCTTACTGCAATCAATACAAATAACAACACCATCCCTTTTCTGCATAATCCTTTCCACCCTGCTCTGCTTTCCAATGTCCCGCTTTTTGATTTCGGGCTCTTTTTAAATACAACCGGCAATAAAATCCCTCCGGTAAACCAGTCAATTCCCATAAACAGGATCAACGTTTCAAGCGCTGTATCCCATCCACCGAATAAGTTCACTACCAGACTGATCAGCGCACTTCCTGCTATAAATATCTTTTGTCTCATTTTAATCTCTCCATTTCATCACCAAACGGCAGTATAAATCTTCTCCTTCAACAAAAAGCAGTTGACTCTGATCTTTTGAAATGTAAAACATAACTTTTACACTCATCCAAGGAGCCAACTGCTTTCTATCCAAACACCTCAAAGTTTGCTACAAAGCTACTGTATGGATGCAAAGACGCATAGCTAAAAGTTTCACTTGCAGAACTGCTATTCCCAGATTTTTTTTTGATGAATAAAACACCCTCTCCACAATGACTTTTCTCCGATGCAACCAGTTTTACCCGCAAATCCTTCCACGGATAACGTTTTGACAGGAAGAAAACCTTTCGGGTACAGCCTTTTTTATCCATCTTTAAAATATAACTTTTTTCAAGGCAAACAATACTCAAAATAATAAATAACGCAATAAGAAACGGACTAAATACCACTATCAGTACACCACTTTTTAATACAAAGATAAATAATTCCAATAAATATATTAATACAATTCCAAGACAGAATGTCAGACATTTCCAGCCATAACCATTCCTTTTTGTTTGCATTTTCCCTTTTTTATCAAAGAATATTTTTCTATCTAATGTACGAACAGAATCTATTTTAACTCCCCATTCTTCCATTTTCTTCAAAAAAAGTTCTTTATCAATAGCGCACATTTCTGCTTTTACTGAAACGTATCTATTAGGCGACAAATGCGGATTATGCATACCTGTAAAATTCACTTGAAAACTACTTAACGGATGTTTTAAAACATACCAATCACTCTTCCCTGTATTCGGAGGTTTTTCCTTGCACCTGGAAAGCAATACCCCTTCGTAATACATTCCCATATTTACTCTTAACTGTTTTGTTTCTATCTCATCCCACTTCATATATTTTTTATACTTTAAAAATTTTACAGTACATCCTGTTTCATCTAAAATCAAAACTTTTCCTTCGCTCCATAATATCCATAGCGAAATGGTAGATAATAGAATTCCTAAAAAAACTATGAATATTACATCACCAGAAATTATCGAAACCATCCAACATACTCCTATTTCGATCACAGCTATAATATTGCATTTCATCCATTTTTCATCTGATTTTACAACCAATATTCTATTATTT
>NZ_JAQFCE010000046.1:0-8537 GCF_027690675.1 Bariatricus sp. TF06-38A | reverse complement strand
TGGAGTGCATAATCTTAACTGTAAACAACGACTTTATGGACGCAGGAGGATATGCACATGAGCAATTACAATAAAATCACAGCCCTTTACTCCCGCCTTTCCGTAGGCGACGAAGACAGGGACGGCGGCGAGAGCAACAGCATACAGAACCAAAAAATCTTTTTAGAGAACTACGCCAAAGGACAGCACCTAACCAATATCCGCCACTACATTGACGACGACGAAAGCGGCAGGTTCTTTGACCGTTCCGCTTATTCCCGCATGATTGAAGATGTGGAAAGCGGCAAAATCGGTGTCTGCATTATGAAAGACCTTACCCGCTGGGGGCGCGACTATCTCCAAGTTGGCAACGCTATGGAGATTTTCAGACGGAACAATGTACGCTTTATCGCAGTCAACAACGGTATAGACAGCGAAAACCCCGACACATTAGAGTTTGCCCCCTTTATCAATATCATGTCGGAGTGGTACGCAAAGGACATCAGCAAGAAAGTGAAAACGGGCATTAAGACCAAAGGCATGAGTGGAAAGCCGATTGCCACCGAAGCCCCTTACGGCTATATCAAAGCCCCGGACAACAAGGATTTTTGGATAATCGACGAGGAAGCCGCCGAGGTTGTACGCCTTATTTTCCGTCTGTTTTTGGACGGGAAAAACCGAAACCAAATCGCCGTATATCTGACACAGGAGCAAATCCCAACCCCCACTTTCTACATGAAAGACCGCGGGCGGGGAACTTGTAAAAATAAGACGCTCAACGAGGATAACCGTTACAAGTGGAACAAAGCCACGCTGACCCATATCCTCACGCGGCAGGAGTATTGCGGCGATGTAGTCAACTTCAAGACCACAAAGCATTTCCGGGATAAGCGAAACCACTATGTAGACAGAAGCCAGTGGCACATCACAGAAAATGTGCATGAGCCGATTATTGACCGCACCGACTTTGAAAATGTGCAGCGGATTTTGGAAAACGCACCTGTCAAACGCCCCAACGGGGACGGAGAAATCCACCCTCTGTCCGGCTTGCTTTTCTGTAAAGACTGCGGTGCAAAAATGCACATTCGCATAGATTACCGAAACGGCGGCAAGCGCCATGTTGCCTATTGCAGCGAGTACCACAAGGGAAAAGCCAAAAATCCCAAGTGCAGCTCCCCGCACATCATGGACGCGGATCTGCTTATGCAGACCGTCGCAGATGTGCTGAAAAAAATCGCGGAATACTCTATCAGCAACCGGGCAGAGTTTGAAGCCTTAGTGAAAAAGAGCCTTGCCATGCAGCAGACCGACAAGACAAAGAAACAGCAGAAGCGTATCCCGCAAATCACGACGCGCCTTGAACAGATTGACAAGGTGCTGAATAAACTTTATGAGGACAACGCGCTGGGTACTATCCCACAAGACCGCTATGAGCAGATGTCGCAGAAGTATTCCGAAGAATACTACTCACTGAAAGCCGAGCTTGAACAGCTTAGGGAACAGCTATCCGCTTTTGAGAACGCGGGAGGACGGGCGCAGAAGTTTGTAAAGCTGATAGACCGTTACGCTGACTTTACCGACCTTACCCCGACTATCCTCAACGAGTTTATCAGCCGGATTGAAGTGCATGAGCGTGACAAGAAAAGGGCGAAACAGGCTATTCAGCATATCGGGATATATTTTAACCATATCGGCAGATTTGAAAATGAACTGACACAGCTTGCAGAGCCGACAGAGCAGGAAATCCGGCAAATGCGTGAGGAAATCGAAGAAGCAAGAAAGGAAAAGAGCCGCGCCTACCACCGCAACTATTCAAGAGAATACCGGGCGAGAAATCTTGAAAAGAGGCGGGAGTACGACCGTATCAAAGCGCGGGAATATCGGGCGAAGAAAAAGGCGCAGGCTGCCGCCGCACTGTCCGCACCATAAAACAGAATAGCAACATCATAGAGGGATTTTCCGAACTACGGGAAGTCCCTTTTTTACGCCCGGAGAAAGGAGTAACCTATTGACAGAAAAGAAAGGAACACCCACCCCGCCGACCAAACCGGACGGAGTTATCACGACACAGAGAAACGGGCAGACCATTGTTGCGGAGCTGTTTTTTAACCACAACGCCACAGAAACATTCTCCGACAAGCTGCTGAAAACGATACTTGCCGACAGTCTGCGTTTTTCTGCGTCTGACGGTCAAGAGCCGGAAAAAACAGAAATCTTGCGATAACAGCCGCCCCGACGATACATTCCCCGTTTGGGCGGTTTTTATCGTCAAAAACGCAGTTTTCCCCAAGTCAAGAGCCGAGGAAAACACCCGAAAAACACCCCTATTGCGTAACAGGGACGCAGAAAGGAGCTTGCATGAGAACAGGGCTTACCAAACAGGAAAAGACCACCGATATATGGTTTGACGAGAAAGACCCCCTTATCCATATCCGCACCCACAACACCAACCTCAAAAAGCGGCTTGCCGCTTATGCCGAGCAGTACCCCGACGAGTGCTACCAGACCGACACAGACCACGAAACAGGCTGCATGGAGTTTGATATTGCAAAGGGGCGTTTCTCTTTCCGTCTGACCGCCCCATACAATGAGCAACGCCGGAGAGCCGCCAGCGAAGCGGCGAAAGCTAACGCAAGCAATCTCACGCGAAGTGTGGTATAATTTTTTGAAAAAGTTTGAGATTTGATGTAGTATTCGTCGTTAAAACCGTAGTATATAGGTGAAGCCGGAGAGGAGGCGGTGCAATGATAGAGGATGAAAAAATCATAGAAATGTTTTTTGAACGTTCAGAACAAGGCATACGGGAGTTGGATATAAAATACGGAACAGTCTGCCACAATCTTTCCTATCATATCGTAGGAAGTAGGCAGAACGCAGAGGAATGTGTAAACGACGCTTATTTAGGTGTATGGAACACTATTCCCCCTGCACGACCTAACCCACTTTTATCCTATGTTCTGAAAATCGTTCGGAACATTTCAATCAAAATTTATTGGAGAAAGGAAGCAGCCAAACGAAGCAGCCATTACACGATTGCTTTGGAGGAAATTGAAACCTATGTAGCAGATACTCACACAGTAGAAGCAGAAATTGAAGCTAAAGAATTAGCCCGTATCATTGAAAGTTTTTTAGATACGCTGACTACTGAAAACCGCGTTATTTTCATGCGCCGCTATTGGTTTTCTGACAGCTACAAAGACATAGCCGAGGTTGTGGGGCTTTCAGAGAAAAATGTCTCTGTCCGGCTGACCCGTATCCGCGAAAAGATGAAACAATATTTAATTGAAAGAGAGGTCTTTATATGAACGCAAAGAAGTTTTCCGACGCTATGAGCGAGCTTGACAACAAATACATTGACGAAGCCCTTAACTATAAGAAAAAGGTCAAGAAGCCCATTTGGATTAAATGGGGAGCTATGGTAGCCAGTTTGCTCCTTGTTTTTACCATGTCTGTTCCAGCATTAGCGGCAGCAGATTTTGGACCAGCTTATAATCTACTCTACAAGGTATCTCCGGCAATTGCCCAAAAGTTAAAGCCTGTTAGTATGTCCTGCGAGGATAATGGGATTAAGTTTGAAGTAATTTCGGCTTATGTTGAGGGTAGCGAAGCAAAGATTTTTATTTCCGTACAAGATATTGACGGAGATAGAATTGATGAAACGACAGATTTGTTTGATAGCTTTAGTATCAATACACCTTTTGATTGTAGCAGTTCGTGTGAAAATATAAGCTATGACACCGAAACAAAAACCGCCACTTTCCTAATTTCTATATCACAATGGAATGAAAAAGACATTATTGGTGAGAAAATTACTTTTTGTGTCCGAGAAATGCTGAGCAATAAGCAGGAATATGATGCGATATTGACAGATTTGGATTTGACCCAAATTAGTGCTACACCAAAAACAATTACCCCGACTCAAATTTGGGGTGGTGGGGGAACAAACTACAATGAAATGGAAAACAATTTTCAGGCATTGAAAACAACAGGTATTCTGTGTTCCCCTATTGCTGAGGTAGATATTACAGCCATGGGATATGTGGATGGGAAATTGCATATACAAGTCAAGTACGAGGATAGTTTAGAAACGGATAATCATGGCTATATCTATTTCAAAAATGACAAAGGAGAGGAAATCCACTGTATCGCAAATATTGCATTTTCTACTGATAGTGAACATCAAGAACGGTATGTGGAATATGTTTATGATTTGTCAGATGTTGATTTAACCCAATATAAAGTATATGGATATTTTGTTACGAGCGATACACATATCGAAGGAAATTGGAGTGTTACTTTCCCTTTAGAAAGCATAAGTCAATAAGTTTTCGTAGTTACCGATATAAATACAAACCAAATAATTCAATGAGAGCAGCCTTTTTCACACAAAAACGGCTGCTCTTTTCTATGCTATGAGCAGAAAGGAGCGATCAACCATGACAAAGCCAAGAGAGAAAACCCGCGAGGAACTGCAAGCCGAAATCGAGGACGGAAAAAAGAAAATCCGGCAGTTTGAGAACCGGGAAAAGGTGCTGCGGCAAAAGCTGTCGCAAGAGGAACGCCGGACACGCAGCCACCGCCTTATTGTCCGAGGCGCAGTCTTTGAAAGCATTGTGCCGGAAGCAAAGAACATGAGCGACGAGGAAGCCGCAGCACTTCTTAGGTTTGCACTGACGAGTGAGCTGGTACGGGAATATCTGAAAAAACGAGCCGAGAACGGGAACGCTGAATAAATCCCTTAGACACTAAGGGCGCACTTATACACCCTAACGGGCGTGTGCGCTCTGCCGAGGGCTTTATCTTAAGCACAGGGATTTTACCCCGCGCTACGATTGGCGGCTTTGCCGCAGACAGGGGACGCTACACTTCCCCTGCGACAGCTTGCGCTGTCTACCCTTTTGTGTACTTGCGGAAACCGAACACCTTGCTACGCAAGCTATTCATTTTCCACAAGTTTTATATCCGCTATACTGGAGGTGATACCCATAGCCATTTACCATTGTAACATCAGCATAGTCAGTCGGGGCAAAGGCAAATCAGCAGTTGCCGCAGCCGCCTACCGAAGCGGCGAAAAGCTGACAAACGAGTGGGACGGAATGACCCACGACTACACCCGCAAAGGCGGCGTTGTCCATACCGAAATCATGCTGCCGCCCCATGCCCCGCCCTCTTTCTCTGACCGTTCTACCCTATGGAACAGCGTGGAACTTTATGAGAAAGCCGGGAACGCCCAGCTTGCGCGTGAGATTGACGCAGCACTCCCCATAGAATTATCACGAGAGGAACAGATACGGCTTGTCCGGGAATACTGTTCCTCTCAATTTGTTTCTAAAGGAATGTGCGTGGATTTTGCTATCCATGACACCGACAGCGGCAACCCCCATTGTCATATCATGCTGACCATGCGACCACTTGACGAGCGCGGCGCGTGGGCGGCGAAGTCTAAAAAGGAATATGACCTTGATGAAAACGGGGAGCGCATACGCTTGCCGAATGGCAGATACAAGACCCACAAGGTTGACCTCACAGGCTGGAACGACAAAGGCAACGCCCTCTTGTGGCGCAAAGCGTGGGCTGATATTTCAAACAGCTATCTTGAACGCGCCGGAAGCACAGAGCGTATCGACCACCGCAGCAACGCCGAGAGAGGAATTGACGAGATACCTACTGTCCACATGGGCGTAGCCGCCTGTCAAATGGAGAAGAAAGGCATAGCCACCGAGAAAGGCGAACTGAACCGGGCTATCCGCAAATCAAACAGACTGATAAAGGAAATCCGGGCGCAGATCGGCAACCTCAAAGAATGGATTGCCGGACTGCTTGCGGCGTGGGAAACTTCCCCAAGAAAACAACAACCGCCAAAATCTCCGAACCTTGCAAATCTTCTGATGAAGTATTTGGGCGTTCAGAGGGAAAAGAGCCGGAAGTATTCGCAGAGCTGGCAGCACCAACACGCAGCCGACGAACTGAAAACCATATCACAGGCAGCCAATTATCTTGCGGAGCATGGTATCTCTACACTTGACGAGTTGGACGCTTCTCTTTCCTCTGTCAGTGATGAAGCCTTTTCTATCCGGGAGGGAATGAAAGCCGCCGAGCAGCGCATGAAAGAGCTGCAAAAGCTGATAGAGAACGGAGAGAATTATTTGCAGTATAAGCCCATTCATGCCGAACTAAAAAAGCTGAAAAACGGCTGGACGAACAAACGGGATAAGTATGAGGAAGCCCACCGCGCCGAGCTGACCTTATGGAACGCAGCAAGCCGCTATCTCCATGCAAATCTGACGGATACAAAGACGCTGCCTATCTCCAAATGGAAACAGGAATACGCCGACCTCAAAGAGCAGAGAGATACTGACTACACCAAACTGAAAGCTACCCGCGCCGAAGTTGCCGAGCTTCAGAAGATACGCAAGTGCGTCGATATTGCGCTGAAAGCCGAGCAGCCGGAGCAAACACAGAGCCGCACCAAGCGGCACGATATAGACCGCTGAAAGGAGTTGAAATTTTATGTATTACACCCAAGAACAAATAGACTGCGCCAACCAAGCCGACCTTGTTTCTTTTCTGCAAGGACAGGGCGAGCAGCTTACCCGCGCCGGACAGGAATACCGCTGGAAACGGCATGACAGCTTGACTATTCGGGGAAACAAATGGTACAGGCACAGCCAGAGCAAAGGCGGCGCACCCATTGATTTTGTCATGGAGTTTTTCGGAAAGAGCTTTACCGAAGCCGTAGAACTGCTGACAGGAGAAAAAGGCGCAGCACCGCCGCCGGACAGACCAAGCCCCGCGTCCTTTTCTGACTTTCGACTGCCGCCCCACAACACCGACAACCACATAGCGAGGAACTTCCTCACAGCCGCCCGCCACATTGATGAAGATGTGTCGGGCTTTTTCTTTTCCACCGGGGATATTTACGAGGAAGCCGCCCACCATAACGCCGTATTCGTAGGACGGGACGAGGACGGAGTACCACGATACGCCCACCAACGCGGCACAGCCGGGAACTTCCGGCTTGATGTGAAAGGCAGCGACAAAGCCTTTAACTTCTGCTATCGGGGCGAGGGCGAAAGATTGTTTGTCTTTGAAGCCCCTATTGACCTGTTATCTTTTCTCTGTCTGTTCAAAAAGGACTGGCAGAAGCAAAGCTATCTTGCGCTGGGTGGCGTGGGAGATAAAGCCCTTATGCGCTTTCTCTCTGACCGCCCGAACATCAAGACCGTATATCTCTGCCTTGACAGCGACCAAGCCGGAAACGACGCTTGTAGCCGCCTTGTGGAGCTTATGCCGGAGGGCTTGACCGTCCACCGCCTTATCCCTCTTTTCAAAGACTGGAACGAGGTGCAGACGCGCCGGGGCGAAATCACAGACGGGAAATATCTGCGGGAAGCTGTCTATGGATTGAAAGAACCGCCACAGGAAGAAACCGTTGAGATTATCCGCATGAGCGAGGTTGACACACAGACCGTTGAATGGCTATGGGAGCCGTATATCCCCTTTGGGAAAGTAACCATAGTACAGGGCAACCCCGGCGAGGGAAAGACCACCTTTGCGCTGCGCCTTGCCGCTGCCTGTACCACTGGCGGGACGCTTCCGGGCATGAAGCCCATACAGCCGTTTCAAGTTATTTATCAGACCGCCGAGGACGGTTTGGGAGATACCGTCAAACCCCGCTTGATAGAAGCCGCCGCAGACCTTGACCGGGTGCTTGTGATTGATGAAGCAAAACGGGAGCTTACCCTGTCCGACGAGCGCATAGAGAAAGCAATCATACAGAACGGGGCGCGTCTGATTATCCTTGACCCCATACAGGCGTATATGGGCGACAAAGCCGACATGAACAAGGCAAACGAGGTGCGCCCCATTTTTCGCCGCCTTGCCGAAGTTGCGGAGCGTACCGGGTGCGCCGTTATCCTTATCGGACACCTTAACAAAGCTGCCGGAGGACAGAGCGCATACAGGGGCTTAGGTTCTATCGACTTTAGAGCCGCAGCAAGGAGCGTCCTTTTAATCGGGCGCGTGAAGCGTGAGCCGAATGTGCGTGTTATCATTCACGACAAATCTTCCCTTGCGCCGGAGGGAAAGCCCGTTGCCTTTTGCCTTGACCCGGAAACAGGCTTTGAGTGGATAGGCGAATATGATATAACTGCCGACGAGCTGCTGTCCGGCGCGGGCGGCAACAACGCCACCAAAACCGAACAGGCTGAAAAGCTGATACTTGACCTACTGGCAGACGGAAAAGAACTTGCCAGCGAGGACATAGAGAAAGCCGCAGCCGACGCGGGAATTTCTGCCCGTACTGTCCGGGCGGCAAAGAAAAACCTTGACGGGCGCATTACCTCAAAGCGTATCGGCGCAGCATGGTATCACGCCCTAAAAAAGTGAACTGGCAAAATCCAAGTGGCAAAACCCAGATACCTTGCCACTTTGCCACTTCGCCACTTCAACCATAATCCCACAGCCCCATGTATGACCGCGTGGGGCTTTATCGTGGAAAAAAGAGCATATGTCGCGTCAATAACTCTAAAAAGCACTTGACAAAACGCTTCATGGGG
>NZ_JAQFCE010000045.1:0-9681 GCF_027690675.1 Bariatricus sp. TF06-38A | reverse complement strand
GAACTATCAATATCATCGCAAATATCTTACATATGTAATAATTCCCCGTAAAAATTTTTTTATTTTTCAAAATATTCCTCCAATACGGTTGCATCTTTTTTAACAACATAACCACTTCCACCGATTCCTTTCACATTCTCAACCATACTGATAAGAAGAATTGGTTTGTCCACGCTTTTATCTGCCGTAAACACCGAAAACCACCCGATTTCTTTGCCAGAAGTATCTTCTTTCGTTGCCTTCAACTCGGCTGTCCCTGTTTTTCCAGCCAGCAAAATATCGTCACGATGTGCAGCATATCCGGTTCCTTCCGGATCATTTACAACACCTTCCACCCCTTGCATAATTTCTTCTACATTTTCTTTGCTAAACGCATTTTCTATCCATGTTTCACCGGATGCTTCTTCTTTGTATTTCAAATACGGTTTTATCATATTCCCTTCATTTAAAAATGAAGTATAAATACTTGCCAGATGTAATGGATTTACAAGAATCTGCCCTTGCCCATAACCACTATCTGCCAATTGTATTTCTGTTTCTATTTTATCTGTATTGGAATATGTTGATTCCTGCATCGCAATCTCAAACGGCATATTCTGATTAAATCCTATTTCATTTAAAGTATTCATAAAATTCTCACTACCTATTTTAAGAGCTGCCTTTGCAAAATAAATATTATCAGAATAGATAATTGCATTTTTCATAATAACCGGTTGATATTCATGAAGTGTTGTCACTTGATAAGATCCCCAAGACGAATCTTTCTGCCATGCCAAACCTTCATTTCCAAAATCTTCTTTTGGATCTATGCTTCCCGTTTTCAACCCAATTCCTGCCACAACTGGTTTAAATGTTGAGCCAGGACACCATGCTTGACGAAAACGATTATATAATGGCTTCTTTTCATCTTCGTTTAATGATGTCCATTTCTCTGATGATAAGCCCCGTATAAATTCATTATTATCATAAGATGGGGTACTTACCAAAGCCAATACTTCTCCCGTATAAGGATTCATTGCGACAGAACACCCCGGATCTTCTTTAAACTGCTCGTATAATGATTTTTGCAAATCGGAATCTATCGTTAATCTTATATCCATACCATCTTCTTTAAAAATACTTGCAAGAACCTCTTTTACTTCCCCATCACTATCCAAAATCTTTATATCACAACCATCTTTTCCTTTTAATTGCTTTTCGTATAACTTTTCCACCCCAGATCTTCCGATTACACTTTCAGCTGAATATCCTTCCCCTGGATGATTTTCCAAATCTTCTGCTGTTACAGACTGTACATAACCAATTAAATGAGCTGCTGCTTCCCCTAACTCATAGGTTCTAACTTCCACATCTGATAGCATAACCCCTGGAATTTCCAAAAGTTTATTCTGACGATCCTGCTCCTCAAGTGTCTTTTCTTCTGGCTGTATTTTCATTAAATCTATTTCTTCTACTTTCGGAATAGTTTCAATTGGTACAAAAGAATCTTCTTTTACCCACTTTGCTGTGAGTTTGTTATTTATTGTTTCTACATCTATCTCTAATAACTCCGCTATTTTTTCAATAGATACATTCCTGTCTTCCAGCTTTCCCGGTATAATGCCAACTGATGTTGCTACTCCTTTTCCTGCAAGCATTTTACCATCTCGGTCTAATATTTCTCCTCTCTCCGCTTTTGATGTAGTAACACTTATTTTATCATCACTCTCTAAATCTGGAAAAATCAAACTATCCTGCCATACTAATTTATATCCCTGTTTCGTTTTCTTCAGTTCTGCCATATTGTCAAATTGTATTGTTCCGGCAATTGTATTACATGATGTTTCATACGAAAGCGTAACTGTATCTGCTTTTTTCTCTTTCACAGTTACATGACTGATTTTGATGTCACTGACCTCTATTCCTTCGTATATCTTAGAATTTCGTTGTATGTACTCTTCTTTTGTCAGATAAACTTTTTCATCTGAATCTATCATAGTGTACATTACTTCATATTCCTTTTTTTCAATATGGTTCATATATTCCATAAGTGTATTTTCTGGTGATTCCGTTATAGTCCTTTTTAATAAAATACCTCCTGAAACAGCAATTACTGTTATAGCCACTATCAGCCCAAAAATCTTACAAGTGTAAGATTTTTGGGTGCTTTGCTTTTTCCGTTTTCTTTTCATAGATACCCCTTTCTTCTAATTATTTTATTTTTCTAAATCTTACACCTGTAATATTTAGAAGTCAAGTCTATTTTTAGGAATTGTATACAACGGATTCAATATTAGACTATCATATTCTTTCTCCTGCCTTTTAATATGCCGGAACACCGTATCCATAGATGTTACTGCTTCCAATACTATAACTCCGTCTTGCCACCTTATCTCCACTGTTTCCTTCAATGGTATTCACTGTTCCACCGCTGACACTCTCCACAATTCCAACGTGGTCAATCGTTCCATTGTTTCCCCAATCAAAGAAAATAATATCTCCTGCCGCCGGGGTATAACTTCCGTCACGGAACCTACCTTTACTTTCAAACCACTTCACACCGTCCGAACAAAGAGAAAATTTCGGAATGACTCCACTCTGAATATAACCGCTCTGGTCTGCACACCAGGACACAAAGCAGGCACACCACTCTACCCGCCTTCCAAATCCATACCAGCTCCAGTAAGTTGTCCCACTTTTCCCTTCCTGCGATGCTGCCACCTGAACGATTGCCTGATTGCCGATACCTGTCGGGATTCTTCCAAATGCATAATACTGAAGCACATGTGGTACATACTGCTTGTCCCCATAACTGCTCCACCCCATTCTCTGTGCCATCATATCGGAAAATTCTGCTGCATTTGCAAGGGTATATCCACCTCTGGCTTTCGCCCATTCCAGATATCCATTTCCATAGTTGTAACTTTGCAATGCCAGTTTAATATTTTCCATATCCAGAGGATTTTTTACTCCTGCACGTTCCAGACAACTTTTTATCTCCTGCACACCACAAGAAATCGAATACTCTGGATCAGTAATTCCATTCGGCTGTTTGGGATATTTTGTATTAAAACTGCCCTCTGAGCACTGCATCGGGTCAAGTCCTCTCCCACCGGATTCCTGCATCATAATCGCTTTAATCAGTTCCACATATTCTCCAATGCCATACTGGTTTGCATATTGCCGGATTAGTGGTTCGTATGCTTCTACTTCTGCACTGACGGAAGAAACCGTACTGGAATTATCCCCACCTGTCATGCATAGAAAACCACCAAATAAAATGACGATAATCAAAATCATAACCGCAATCCAACCACCTGCAGTCAATGCACTCAGTAATGCTTTTGTAGCTTCAATCAACGCTTTTATTGCATGTGTTACCGCTTTTTCTGTCTTTTTCACTGCAATCCTGGTATTCTGTGCAGTCTGCCTTGCTGTCTGCACTGCTTTTTCTGCTTTTTTCATAGAATAATGCATTGCCCGGACAGAAGCATTTGCAGTCTGCTCCGATGTCTTAATGCTGGTCTTTGCCGTCTGTTCTGCAGTCTTGACTGATTTTCCAGATGTCTTGATGGTACCCTTTCCGGTATTCTTTACAACCTGCTCCGATGCTTTCCCGGTCTTAATGGTTCTTTTATCCCGCTCAACAGTCTTGATTTTTTTTACAGCAAGTTTTTTTCCCTGCTCCTGTGCCTTTTCCCCGCCTGAAGGCGGTACTGGTCGGATTTGTTCTTTCGGCTGGTAAACTGTTTCTTCGCCTGCCAAAGAAACAGAAACTTTCTCTTTCTTCCGTTCAATAATCTTTCCTGCCTGTCTACGTACCTGATGCCCTGTTTCGTGAAAGATGCGGTCAGCATACTCGCTGGCCGCATCTTCTGCATAACCTACCGGATTATTCTCTCTATCACTGGATTTCTCCGTCGATTGCATGACAGTTTCTTTTGTTCTGACATAGGAATGTTTGACATGGTCTGTCACCGTAACCGTCTTATCTAATACTTTAATATCCTTATGGACTTGGCGTGTTTTTATCTTACGATCCATCGCTTTCCTCCATTTGAATCTTTATCTAGCGTTCATGATTAGTTTCTTTTTTATTCACCTGTGGAAGTTCCCGGCAGTATTCTGGATACTTTATGCGGATTGCTTCATAAAAATATGGTGCATGACCGCAATCAAACATCTCGTATGGGGTAGACAGACTTTCTTCTCCTTTCTCCACATATCCATTCCACAAGTTAAATGCCAGTCTCGTCAATCGTGCCGAACCGCCTGTCTGCCACCCTTCATGCAGTGCTTCCGGTTTAATCAAACGCTCCTTAAAATCAAACATGCGGTCAACATGATTTCTGGTATCTTCAGAAATTCCCACACAATAGAAAAATGAACTGTAATAACTGTCGTGCTTTCCGCATTTTGCTAACATCTGATAAAAAAACCTTTCGTGTTCCTTTGATGAAAATCTGATTTCTGACATATTTTTCTCCTTTTCCGGCACTAAAAAACGCCACAAATTGTGACGATTTCCGGTGCCATTCTCTTAAATTGATTATTGAAGTTACATTCTTCCTCGGTTGATACTGTCCTCTCCCGGCTTTGTGGTCATCAGTTTATACAACCTTGTATTGGTCGGGAATCTATTGACGAACGGTACAAGCGAACTTCCGTATTTCACCAAACCGCAACCGGCATCTGCATTTGTGATATATCCCATTTGCTCAGTGGAGATATTCAGAAGTGTTGCCAACTTTGCTCTGTCCGGCTCTGCCTGATTAAGCATCACGATATACTCACTGTTGGAAATCATCGTACTTGCAAGAACAGAATCTAACAGATATTCCACGTTCTGGGTAATTGCTGTCGGAAATGCATTACGCTTACGAAATCTTCGCCATGCAGAGTTAAAAAATGCTCCGGAATACTCATTTTCAAATACTACATGAAACTCGTCTAAGAAAATATGAGTTCGCTTTCCCTGTTTCCAGTTCTCTGTTACCCGGTTCAGCATTGCATCAGTGATAACCAGAAGTCCCATGGTCTTTAGCTGCTTTCCTAAATCCAGAATGTCGTATACCATGATACGGTTATTCACATCAACATTACTTTCATGTGCAAATGCGTCCAGACTTCCATTTGTAAATAATTCTGATACCAGTGCCAAATCCTGTGCTTCCGGTTCTTCCTGTTCCAGAAACTTTTCACGCAACACCCGTAAAGTCGGCACTGCTCCGCCATGCTGATATTCCTCATAGACTTCCCCTACACATCGGTCAATAATGGAACGTTCCTTCGCATTGATCCCTTTTTTATCCAACTGCTCAAACAAAGATAAGATAAACTGTGACTTCTCAATTACCGGATCACCGCCATCTCCATATCCGTCTACCATATCCATTGCATTGATGTGGTCCCTGCTTCCTGCAGCAATACGAACCACTTCTCCGCCCATTGCTTCAACCAACGATGCATACTCTCGCTCTGGATCACAAATCAGGATATCGTCCTGCGTTGCCAGTGCCAGGAATACAATCTGCATTTTTGCATTAAAGGATTTTCCACTTCCCGGCACACCTAAAAGGAATGAGTTCGGGTTCAGGAGTTTTTCTTTATTGCACATGATTAAGTTATGGGAGATTGCATTTTCTCCACAATAGATGCCGCCTGCGTCCATAATCTCCTGCACCCGGAATGGCATCAACACTGCCACGCTCTCCGATGTCAGCGTGCGGACTGCCGGAATCTTTCGGTGTCCGATGGGAAGTGCTGTATTTAGTCCGTCCATTTGCTGAAATTTCAAAACTGAAAACTGGCATAACTTTTTCCGTCCAATGGTCAGAAGTGTTTCCGTATCTGCGTCAAGCTGCTTTTTCGATTCTGCAGTATGCACCATAGTCAGTACACCGAACATCATACGCTGGTCACGTGTAGTCAGATCATCCATGAACTCTTTACTTTCTTTTCTCTGCTGTTCCAAGTCATAAGGAATCACTGCGGAAAAGTTATTGTTGGCATTCTGCCGTCTCTGCCAGTTTGTGATATTCGTCTCCACACCAAGCAGACGTTTTTCCACTTCCTGTACTGCTTCATCAGTCGGAACCGGAATCACATCAATGCTCAACATCAGATTCCGATTCATATCGGTCAGTTCTGCTATCATATCGTCTTTGATGTAAGAAGCATACTCACGAAGAAAAAGTACCCTTCCATAACGATCTCCCATGCGGAAATAATCTTTTTCAAATTCAAAAGTATCCGGGCAGATATAATCTTTGAAGCTGTGCCCTTTTCTCATACTCTCCTGAATATCAAAATGGAAACCAGATTCTTCTCCTGTACGGTAAAAATCATGCAGAATCCGTAACTTATCTTCTCCATTTACCTCTGCACATTTGGAACCCAGTCTTGCAAAATGGCTGTTCAGCTCTGTTGTCACTCGCGCAAAATAGGTTCTTGCTTCTTCGATCGTTTTCTTATAGCAGGATACTGTCACATATTTTTCCTGCACCATGCTGTTGGAACTGGTTGCCTTATCTAAAAGCATGTTGTTGTACTCTTTCCGATATAAATCCAGTCCGTCCTCCTGCATCGGAATCAGAATTGCTTTTTCAAAATCCACTTTATTCAAGCGGCGATTATTGATCGTTATTTTTGTTGTTCCACCGCAATCGAACGAATTTAATAAATCCATATATTCCAGGAACATGGTTTCCTTATCTACTTTGCTTGCCACCGCATAGTTGATATCCGTAAATTTATAAGTACGTGCAAATTTATTTTTCCCGATTTTAAATATCCCGTCAGACCAGATGGTCTCGATGGGAATTACCTGCTGTACGCTTCTTGGAATTACAAATTTTTCTTTATCCTGCTTGAAGATATTACTCAGCGTTTTTATCATTTTTCTTGCGTCCCTCCTTCTTCAGACTTTCTTTCTCATATTTTTTAATGACTGGTTCTACTGCATCAAAATAAAGATTTTCTGACCGGAACACCAGTTTTTTCGGCATCAGGATTTCTGATTTAATCCATGCCCAGATAAACTGCTCTGCTGTCATTCCATGGTATTTTACAAATCCAAACACCACACAAGGGGCAGCTTCCAATACACAAATCCAGCTCACTGTTTCCATACTCATGTATGGATGAAGCAAAAAATAAAGCCCGACGGCAATCCCGCAGGCTAATACTGAAAAGATAAACTGTCTCAGGGACAACCCGAAAAAGATTGCCTCTGTGTAATTCCTGATTTCCTTGTTAATTTTTACTTCCAAAACGATACACCTCCAAATCGCACATTTGTTATATTTTTCCTGTTCTGTTACACTTTGGGTAAATGAAAGGGGGACTGACCTATGCCAATCACTGTTATGATTTCACTTGTTGTTACCGTTGCTCTATTCCTGATTTCTCTGCTGTTTCGGATTGCTGCCAGATTAAATCTGACCTTACCGCTGTTATACTTCCTTGCTGTTTCCACGATTCTGAATCCATGGGCAGCAACTCATGAGAAACTTGCATTTGCAATCCTCTATCTGCTGACTGCCTTTTCTGTTCTCAGCTGGATTTTTGCTCTGCGACGCAAATGGCAGGAACATCAATACTACAAAGTTATGAAAGACGATATGTCCTTCCAGATTTCTCGTGCCAGACAAAGAGGGATTCCTTTAGATTCTGTTCATTTTGATTCTCAGGGGAATATGCGGTATAACAATAGCAACAACATTGTAGAATAAATTTTAAGGATGCTTTCGGGCGTCCTTTTTACAATCCCATCATTTCCCTCACTACCCTGTCTGACATCTTCACCGCACCGACCAGTACAAGCATATTGAAAATCAACTCTCCAATATAGCTCCACACCATAGTGACTGCTGCTGCATCTGGATTGACAACTGGCGGTGATGATGCAAACAATGAAAATATAATGCAGGCAAGTACCACGATTGCTCCCTCCAGACACACTGCTGCGTATGACTTCAAAAAACTTCTTCCGATATTCTGACTCGGCTCTCCTGCAAATGAAGATAATGGAATCGGTGCAATCGCTGTGTAAAGATACAATCGAAAAAATCTTCCATATACACTCATAATCATAATGAAGCTCAGAACTGTAATAAAAAGTCCACCGATCAACGTCACCGCCCATAGAGGAATACTTTCAAAAAATCCACAATCTTCTACCGCTTCTATGATTTCGTCCGGTAAAACGGTATCTTCCGTACTTCCAAATCCTGCGGTCTGCATAATCGTACTGGTCACTCCTTGTATGATATTGAATAATGCCATCATCAGCTCCAGTCCATACGTGACTACGCCTTTTGTAATCGCAAAACGGATAAAAATTTTCAATGCATGTTCCGGTCTTTTTACCTCTGTAAAACTTCCACAAGTCTTGACCACTCCGACTACAAAGAAAAGCACTAACAAAGCATAGCCGATTGCCTGCAATGCTCCATGGATCTGCACAATCACCTGCCAGATACCGCCACCCTTAAAGGTTTCCGGTGACTGTGTGAGTATCTGCCAGATTTCTGCAAGTTTGCTGTTCCAGGTATCCAAGGCATTTTGCAAGTTCTGTACTACCCAGTTATCTGACACCTTCTAAACACCTCCTGTCTTAGCCTGGGCGGTGCGATTCCTTTCGGGCCTGCACCGTCCCGTTTCCTTATTTCCTATTCTTCTTAACCTGTAATCAGATTCAGGATTTCTTTTGCAAATGTAATAATAACACCGCCTGCAAGTGTCAGGAATCCATTCGCTCTCTGGCTTGGATCATGAGATTTCAGTGATAAACCGACCTGCACAATTCCAAATCCCAACAAAATCATTCCGATGGCACGAATCAGTCCAAAGATAAACGTGGACAGATTATTGATAACGGTCAGTGGATCGTCTGCCGCAAATACGGTACTTGCTCCTGCTGTCATAATCAGTACCATTGCAATATACACTGCCATGGCACGTTTCATTTTTGCTGTCATTGGCAGCTTCTTCGTTGATTTTGTTGTTTCTTTCTTCTCCTGCTTCTTTCGCATATCTAACTTCATTTTTTTGATAGCCTCCTATATATTTTTCTTGGATTTACTGATATTTCTGAATGATTTCTTCCAGATCTTCATCGGATAATAATTCATAATCTTCCACTTCCAGAGAATCATCTGTGAACTCGCCTTCCAAGCTGTCTCCCAGTGAAATACTTGCCACTGCCCGGTCAACTGCTCCATGCAGATATGGTTTTCCGTTTCCGTCAGTTGTAAGTCCCACATTGGGGTGCTTTAAAATATCAAATTTCTCGTCTAAAATTGGTCTTTCTCCACGAATAAAAAGAATCGCATATCGGTTATCCAACATGCGAACTTCATCGGGTGTCATCAGCTCCCGCCCTGTATTCTGATAATTGGTGGAATAGTTCCCGGAATGTCCCGTTGACTTTCCATAGGTGTTCGTGTCAATCGTTGCCTTGCCAAGAAGTTCGCTGACATATTTATGTGTTCCCTGCTCATTGCCGCCTAAATATAAAAATTCATCACAATTTCCCATAATGCTTTCCCACTGCTTCTCAAACAATGCTTTTAACTGCGCCAGATTCTGCAAAATAATACTGACTGACACTTCCCTGGAACGCATCACAGACAGAATCTTATCGAAGTCATCAGGCAGTGAAAATAGCGATAGGTAAGCCTCTGGCGTTTCCACCTCGGG
>NZ_JAQFCE010000044.1:0-10096 GCF_027690675.1 Bariatricus sp. TF06-38A | reverse complement strand
TCCTGCGTCCATAAAGTCGTTGTTTACAGTTAAGATTATGCACTCCATCGGGCGCTGCCATATTCCACGCCTTTGCGGTATTTCTTGGCGTTCTTGCCTTTGCAGTACACCATAAGCCGCAGCGCCGCAGCACCAGCGACGCCGATCAGCAGGTCAGTGGGGTGGAAGCTGGGGGCGGCACTTTCAAAGGCCGCCGCGCAGCCATCCGCAAAGTGCAGGAGCTTTTGGGAAAGGTCGATGCCCTCCGCCAGCCGGTACGCCTGCCCCAGCTTGCCGAACAGATAGACAAACAGCAGATAGGGCAGATTGGCGATTATCAGTTTTTTCATTTCCGGCTTCATCGTGACAGCCCCCTTTCTTTGAATTTTTCCTTGGCCCGGTCAGCGTTGCGGGCTGCTGCCTTTTCCTTGCTTGCGGCAATATCCTTGCGGATCGAGGGCCGTTCCTCCCGCTGCAACTTCTTGGCCGTGAACTCCTTGAACGCCTGTTCCATGTTGTCGGCGTCCTTGGCCTTGAAAATCACGATGTAGTGCGGGGGCTGGGTAGTGGCGTCTTTCCGCAGCGTGAAGTCCACGCCGTATTTCTTGGCGCAGGGCTTAAACAGTCCAATGTTGGCGTCGGTGATCTCGATATTGGACAGGGCCGCCCCGTGCTTTTTGAGCTGCTTTAGGCTCTGCTGGCCGTGGTGCAGCTTGGTCTTGCCCTTGTTTTGGGTTTCCAGAAACTTGCGGGCCGCCGCTTGCAGCACTTGGATTGTCAGCTTGGCCGATTTGATGGAAAAGGCTATTGTCTTTTGGGTTACTTCCTCCTGCAATCGCTATCCCTCCTTTCGCAGAAGTGCGGCGGGACGGTTAAGGTGGCACCGTCAGCCGCCGCAGGAAACAGAAAAGGGACAGCCGCTTGCGCCGGTTGTCCCCGATTAAATCCTCACCCGCAGGCCGGAAAGATCGTCGGCACGGATGCCAACCAGATACCAGTTGGCCCCGTACTCAATGCGGGTGGGCTTCCACCTGCCGCCCACCATCACATCAAAGGTTTCCCCACAGTGCAGGCCGCCGTAGTAGTCCGCCAGATCAAAGCGAATGTCGTAACGGTCGCTGCGCTCGTCGAAAATCAATGCACCCTGTTTCATAGGGCCGTCCTCCTTTCAGATTTTGCCGGTGTTCATGTCATGGGCCACCAGCGCGGCATAGTAACCGTTGATCGTGCTGGGCGCATTGAACAGCATAGCCAGCAGGTATTTCTTGATGTTGCGGATTTCCGAAGTGTTCTTGCTCAAACAGTCAAAGACAAACTCGATGTGAGAGCTGTCCAGTTTCATAAACTTGGATTTCACCAGCTCTGCCGGGTAATCGTCCCCGGCAATGCGGATGGTCTTGCGGGCGCTGCATACGGTTTCCACCAGCAAGTCCACAATCTCGTCCAGCGTTTCCCGGTCAATGCCCTTGACGTGCTGGCAAAGGTGTTCGTACTCAATGTTGTCCATGATGATTTGACGATAAATCTCTATGGCGCTCTGTGATTTCGCTTCCGTTCCTTTCCGTTCCGGCGGCTGTGCCGCCTCGTCCTCCAAAGGAGAGGGTCGGGAAAGGATAGGAATGGGATCGGTAATTGATACATCAGTAATTGATTTTTCTTTACTTGATATATCTTTATTTAATTGCGTTGGTTTTCCCAACGTAGGCTTTTCCTGCGTTGGATTATCCAACATTGGATTTTCCAACGTAGGTGAATCCGGCACAGGCTGGGGCTGTTCATAGATCACATAGTCCGCGCCGCGCAAGCGCCCTTGGCTGTCGCGCTCACGGGATCGGACGATGTACCCGGCCTGTTCCAGCTCCCGGATTGCGGCCCGGATCGCGTCGATCTGCTCCCGGTTGATAAGGGACAAACCTTTCAGCGTATAGTCCCAATCTTCCGGCAGGGAGAGCATTTGCGATAACAGGCCCTTGGCTTTCAGGGATAAGTCCTTGTTCCGCAGGTGGTGATTGGACATCACCGTGTAGCCCTTGTTACGCTCTACACGAAATACTGCCATATTCTCAACTCCTTTCACTCGAAATGTCACCGCGTCGTAGGCGGTCAGCTTGCCCGGCTGGTAGGGACATTCCGCATAGACGCAGAATTGATATTTCCAGTGCGGGCGATAAAAGCGGCAGGTGCCGCAGTCCTCCGGCGTGACCGCCTCGCCGCTGTCGTAGTGGTCAAAACCGGGCTTGCCCTGCATGAGCTGTTCAAAGGCCCGATCGCTGCCGGAAGTGAAGTACATAGGCCGTCGCCTCCTTTCTGCTTTTGGGCAAAAAGAAAAGCCGCAGACTTTTTTCAAAATCTGCGGCTTGGCCGGGGAACAGAAAAGGGCGCTGTCATGCTTGACAACACCCTGTTTCTGTCTGATTATTCAGTTGTTTTGACCTGCCCCGTTTTCCGCTGCCCTAAAAAACATTGATTTTACTGGGTTTTTTCATGTTTTCTTATGGCACCACGGTTAATGAGTAGTATTTATTTGAGCAACGCAATATTTATGATGATAATACTGACGATCATCTTTTTAAGGATCCGGTATTATATTACATGGAGCCCGAGTAAAAAATATACGATGATCTTTATTGGCATGGTAGAGCTTTATGTGTTAATGGATGCATTGTTTATGAAAGAACTCTTAGGTAAGTCAGGAAACTTTTTGCAGTTTAAGCTGGTTGTGTTTTTCTTTTATCTGGTTTATGTAATCATGCCATATGTGTGGCATTTGTTTATGCAGAGTTATATGGGGATTAACCGTTCAAAGAAGCAAAGATTTGCGGAAATGATTCCGTTCATTCTCCTGGTTCTGATGGTGCTTCTCTCAGTTCCGACGGGAATTGTCTGGAGATTTTCACGGAACCGGACCTATATACGCGGTACATTTTTCGGAGTGTTTGCCGTACTCAATCTGTTTTATTACGTTTATACATTTGCACAGACATTCTTTATTTTATTCATGAACAATACAAAGGGTGTCAGATATCTCATAAAATCGGCACTGTTTTCAGCAGTCCCACTGATCGGAATTCTGGCAAATACCTATATCATTCCACTTTATGGGGCATATCCGTTCCAACCGTACTGCCTGGTAATCGGAGCACTGCTCTCCTACCTGTTCATGGTGGAGCACCAGCAAGATCAGATGGAGTTTGAACACCGGAAAAGACTGTCCAAAGCATTGGAACTGGAAAAAGAATCGACACGGAAAGCGAAAGTAGCCGGTGAGGTAAAGAATGCTTTCCTTGCAAATATGTCCCATGATATCCGTACCCCGATGAATGCGATCATTGGATTTTCTGATATCATTGCAGAACATCCGGATGATGAAGAAATTGTAAAAAATGCAATTTCCAAAATTCAGGCATCTGGTGAGATTCTTCTGAAGATCATCAATGATGTGTTGGATCTGTCTAAAATCGAAAGTGGAAAGGCAGAAATTGTGGAGATGGTAACTGACCTGAAGCAAATGGAAGAAAATCTGAAAATGATGCTCGAATACAGCATCCAAAAGGGAATGATTGATTTCAAAGTTGAGGATCAAATAGAGAATCCACTGGTATGGTGTGATGCGACAAAACTGCAGCAGGTACTGGTAAATGTACTGAATAATGCAGTTAAATTTACCCCAGCGGGAGGAACGATCACATTTAGCTGCGTCCAGAGAATGATCGCACCTGGATTTGCCGAATACAAATTCACGATAAAGGATACCGGAATCGGTATGACTGAAGAATTTCAGAAACATGCGTTTGAGGCATTTGAAAGAGAGCGAACTTCTACCGAGAGCAAGACTGAAGGAACAGGGCTTGGACTTGCGATTGTGAAGAAACTGGTAGATCTGATGCATGGTGATGTGATAATCCAAAGTAATTCCGGTCAGGGAACCAAAATACAGATTTCACTTCCCCTTCGGATTGCAACGGAAAATCAGCTTCATCAATCAGATAAAGCAAAGGAATACAAAATAGGTCTTGACGGAATGCATGTACTTTTGGTGGAAGATAATGAATTAAATGCAGAAATTGCCATGGAAGTTTTGAAAAATAAAGGGGTTCTTGTGAACTGGGTTCCGGATGGATGCGCCTGTGTGGAAGAAATTCAAGATAAGGAAGCAGGCACATATCAGTTTATCCTGATGGATGTACAGATGCCACGGATGAATGGATACGAAGCGACACAGAAAATCCGTCAGCTTGCAGATGTGAAGAAGGCACAGATTCCAATCATTGCCATGACTGCAAATGCATTTGAGGAAGACCGGAAACATGCGCTGGATGCTGGGATGGATGGGTTTATTATGAAACCGTTCCGGGTGGATGAAATGATGAAGGTGATCGGAGAAGTGATGGAATAAATGAATGTGGAAAGAGCAGGGAAAGAACTTTGAAAAGTTCATCCTCTGCTCTTTGTGTGTTTCATTAATCTACGCGGCTATGTTGTCCGCGTTTTTTGTAATCTTTATCAATCCGCTTTTTCCAACTAGAATCAAGCGCTGCATTGCACCGAACAGCAGATATGGCATCATTTAATACTTCATAATTCAATGCAGTTCCTTCGCAGTCACATTGATAATTGGCAGCTTTATCTGCGTCAATTCCAAAATGACTGGCTGTTTCAATCGCATCAATATTTGCGCCAAGAAAGAGAAATTCCCATCCATATTTTTCCTGCTGACGCTGAATCATCTGCTTTACTTTATCACTGCTGTACATATGGCTTGCATTTTCCATACCATCTGTCATGATGATAAAAACGGTATGCTCCGGTACATCTTCCGTGCGCGCATATTTGTGGACATTTCCAATGTGATGGATAGCACCGCCGATCGCATCCAGGAGAGCCGTACAGCCGTACACAGAATAATCGTCTTCTGTCATAGAGGGAATCTTCTGCACCTCTACTCTGTCATAAAGGACTTTACTGTTATTGTTAAAAAGCACGGTAGAAATCAGCGCCTGCCCTGCCTCTCTTTTCTGCTTTTCAATCATAGAATTGAAGCCGCCTATGGTGTCCTTTTCCAGTCCGCTCATGGATCCGCTGCGATCTAAAATAAATACAACTTCTGTCAGATTTTTTCTCATACTAAATTTCCTCCTAAGTAATGGCTTATTTTGTTTGTAACTATAGGATACTGCCATTTTCAGGGGAAATGGTCGCATGAAAAGCGACACTTTTTTATGGATCAGAAAATTTCTACAGAATCATATCAGGTGAACAACGCTATGTGCCAAATTGCCAAACTATTTTCTTCTTAGCCTCCAATCAGACTTTGATCAAAGGCAAAGAGTGCTTCATTGATTTCGTAAATACTATAATTTTGCTTCAAGATAAAATATTCAACGATTACGTCAAATTTGCTGGAATGAGACAGGGCAAATCCTGCTTTCATCAGCATATCCTGAATTTCCGGAAGCGGAAGCTCAAGTGCCAGCGCAAATGCAAGAACAGTCGGTTTGGATGGTTTGTAGTACTTGTCATTTTTAATCTTGGAAAATAATTTCCGGTCAATATTGGCTTTCTTATAACACTGAGAATCGGTCATTCCACTTTCATCAATCTTCCGAAGCAGCATTTCAGAAAAGCTTTCATCCATTTGCTGCAAGGCATCTTCCAAAGTTGCAGCCTTACTTAACGGTACATTTGATGGCTCTGGTAAAGATATGCTTTCACAGAGATCCATTTCCCGGAACTGCTTCTGGCGCCTCATTGCTTCGGATGTTTTGTTAATGTGTGTTTCTACATAATGATCATCGATATAAGATGCAATATCAGAAAACAGTTTGCTGCTGATCCGATAAGCTGCTTTATCAAAAATGACGATGTATACCGTCATATCATTTTCCATAAGAAATGCGCTGATCGCGTCGATTGCAACCTTCAGCGCCTGAGCTTTCGGATAGCCGTAAATTCCGGAAGAAATCAGTGGAAATGCTATGGTTTCACAATGTTTTTCTTTTGCAAGTGCTAAGGAATTTTCATAGCAGGAAGTAAGCAGCTCCCGCTCATGAAACTGTCCGCCTCTCCAAATAGGACCTACTGCGTGAATGACATAATTGCAAGGCAGATCATAGGCGTTTGTAATCTTTGCATCTCCGGTCTGACAGCCGCCTAATGTGCGGCATTCTGCTAAAAGCTTTGGCCCTGCTGCACGGTGAATGCAGCCATCCACTCCACCGCCGCCGAGCAGGGAGGAATTTGCGGCATTGACGATGGCGTCTACGGACATTTTGGTGATATCATTTCTGACGATTTGTAATGGCATGGGTTGGTGTGCTCCTTTAGGTTAGTGTTTGATGATTTTACTTTTATAGTAATGATAAGCAGGTGCCTTTTTTAATTTTTCAAAACATATACAGTGCTTTTATATGCACCTTGTCGTTCCAAAATTCCCATATTGACCAGTTCTCCAAGAATTCTTCTTGCTCGACGTTGCTTTACTCCAAGTAATTCTTCTACTTGCCGAGATTTAATCGATCCTGTCTCTTTCGCAAATTGAATAATTGAATTTTGCTGTGCCGACAAACTATTTACCAGCGTTTTACCGGCATTTATCGGCATTTTATCGGCATTTATCGGCATTTTATCGGCATTATTACTTTCAATTACTTTACTGCTTCCAGCTTCTATTCCATAATCAAACGAATATGCATCATCCAATGGAACAATAATCCGGAATACATCGTCTTCCACAAACAAAGGATCTTTCCCTGAATAATATTTGCTGTATTTGAATAATTTTCTTACACCTGATCCAAGCTGGTCAGCATAACCGATATTCCTGAAAAACGATGCTATAAGCGGATTCTTTGGATTTGGTTCCAGATTATCTACTGTGATAAAGCCTTCCTTTGTTGCACGATTCGCATTTTCCACATACATTCGATCTTTCTCAATCACAAACTTTGCTGTATAACTGCTTGTAAATTCACGGTGCATCAACGTATTACTGATCATTTCTCTGATAATTGTATTCCGGAGACTTTTGTTTACTGTATCTTCAAGGAAGAACTTGTCTGGCAAATTCTTTCTTCCAAAATCAAGGAGCTGGCTATAACTTTCAATTAGATTTGTCTTAATAATTTCCCGATCGTCGTAACGGTCCACATTGACTTTTCGTACAAGCGCATCCGTCACATAAGTTGGTGCAACATTTAAAATTACATCGTCTTTTCCTAGCAGCATAATTGCTGCTAAATTGAATCCTTCTTCTCCGGTAACGATATCTCTGCCGTATAATCCTGCACTTTTCAAAAGTTCCTGATCATCCATAGTTGTCCAGGGATGCTGACCACCTGCATGATTCTGTGCCATAATACGAATCTTTGGCAGCAGATCTAATCTCAAATCTTCCATTTTTGCATAAGGATAGATTTTCTTTTCTGTAAAAATATTCTGCTTACGAATATACATCTGCGCAATTGCACTGGTAGACGTTATTTTTACATCCGCATCATCCACACGGTCATAGATGACTTTTTTGAAGCTGTGAACCTCTGCACTAGGCGGAATATGAACATGAATGATCGTATGACTTTCATCATATTTTATAATTTCCGGTACCAAATATATCGTTGGTGAGAATAGTGTGGGATTGCTGATAACCTTAATAAAGTTTTTCACCATATCAGGAGCTGCTTTTTCTGGTATTCCTACTACAGTCCCATCATCTAATATTCCCATGAAAAGGTCTCCGCCAAATCTGTTCAGAAATGAGCAAACTGTCTCATAGGTATCATTTTCAATTCCATTTCCACAGCGTTTAAATTCAACCGCTACAGTTTCACCAATTGTAAGAATGGATTGTACTTCTTTTATTTCCATTTGGTCACCTCATTCTATAATTAATGCTTAAATTTCATCTACTGATCTAAAACATATTGTTGTACTATTATCAAGTATTTTTGAAAACTAATCAAGTATATTTTTATACATATCAGGACTACATACAATATTTTCTATACGCATCCATAATTTCATTTTGGATTTTGTCCCGGAAACTTTTAGGCCCAATAATTTCACATTGATTGATGTGAGTCATTACCCATGAATGTATAACGGATGGTATTGTATTAATTTTTACTGTAATATTTTCTTTATCCTTTTTTAATACGGTTGCATTTTTCCCGAAGGTTTCAGCAATTTCCTGCCATAATCCGAAAGCACATTCTATTTCGTAGGATGCTTTTGATTCTCCTTTTTGAAAGATCTTTTTCTCGGCATACTGACCTGGATTTAAACCGCCAAAGATCATATCAATGCCTCTTTCCAGTATCGTGATATCCTTTAAATGATCAATTCGAAAATGTTCTAATTCTTCAGAATATTCCCTCTTTCCAAGGATATAGTAATTCCCTTCAGCCCAAATAGTAACGTATGGACTAATAATAATATTGCTATTTATGACTTCTTCTAATTCCTGATTAACTCCATATTTCAGCAGTTTTGCACTTATTTTACATCCTTGATTGATTGCTACATTTAACGCATCAATGTTATAAAACAGCTGTTTGCTTAAAATCTTTCGTGAGGGTTTCTAGGCAAAAGGAAAAAGATTGATTAGTTTAGTGACTGGGATTTCATATCCATCCGAATAATTCTTTTACTCTAAAGAGTCTGGCGAAAGCCAGCCCCTCATGAAGAACCCTCAACAAGTTTGGCAAACCCTCAAGAACTTTGATTATCCTATCTTTGTCACGGTCTAATAAACAAACCATTTTCATCAAATGCTGAACACTGGTGCTAGAATATAAATAGTACAAGTCAAAATGAGAATTCCTTATTACTAATTTTATGATACTATGTATGTATCGCACTGAAGGAGGATCTCATTATGGCAAAGCATTATGATAAACAATTCAAGATAGATGCAGTCCAGTACTATCATGATCACAGAGATTTAGGACTGCAGGGTTGTGCTTTAAACTTAGGAATCAGTCAGCAGTCTTTATCTCGCTGGCAAAAAGAACTGCGCGAAACAGGAGATATTGAAAACCGTGGTTCTGGCAACTACGCTTCTGATGAAGCAAAAGAAATCGCACGTTTAAAGCGTGAACTACGTGATACACAAGATGCGCTCGATGTATTAAAAAAAGCAATCAACATTCTGGGAAAATGACAGAAGCCATTTATCTCGAAGTTGCTGAGAAGGCAGAAGCAGCCCGTAAGGCTAAACGCCGTGTTTCTGTCTCCGGAATGTTGAAAATACTTGGCGTTTCCCGTGCTGGTTATAATGCATGGCTGAAACATGTTCCTTCTAATGCTGAAAAGCGTCGTGAAGCAGTAAAAGCCAAAATCAAGGATATTTACGATGAATCTAAACAGAATTATGGAGCTCCTAAAATTACTCAAGTATTACGTAAAGCAGGAGAAATCATTTCCGAGCGTACCGTGGGGCAATATATGAAACAAATGGGCATCAAGGCTCAATGGGTAAAACCATGGACAATTACCACAAAAGATTCTGACTTCAGTAACGAACTTCAAAATATCCTAGATGAACAGTTTAATCCAGAACGACCAAATACTGTTTGGTGTTCTGATATCACCTATATCTGGACGATAGATGGCTTCGTCTATCTAACCAGTATCATGGATTTATATTCCAGGAAAATCATTGCCTGGACGCTATCTAATACACTGGAAGTGTCCTGCGTGATTGAAACAATAAATAAAGCTAAGGCAAGACGAAAAATCGAAGAACCATTGATTCTACACTCGGATCGCGGGAGCCAGTATGTATCTAATGAATACAAACGTGTTACTGCAAATATGCAGTGTAGCTACTCTAAAAAAGCTTACCCATGGGATAATGCTTGTATTGAATCATTTCATTCACTGATTAAACGTGAATGGTTAAATCGCTTCAAAATCTGCGATTATGGGCATGCATATCGATTGGTATTCGAGTATCTGGAGGCATTCTACAACACAAAACGGATTCATAGTCACTGCGACTATATGTCACCAAATGATTATGAAGAACTGTATCGTAGAGTGCAACAACACGAATTGCTGATGGCAGGTTAAAATGGGGAAAACCTCATTTTAACTTGTACTAAATCTTGACATAGGACCA
>NZ_JAQFCE010000043.1:0-11699 GCF_027690675.1 Bariatricus sp. TF06-38A | reverse complement strand
ACTGTTTTTAACATGTTGACTGGATTATATCTGAGTCGTCCGGTTGTATACTCCGGAATATCCGTCAGATACTTGTTTAAATCGATTCCGCCCATCAATCTGTCAAATGTTAAAACAGGATCCAGCAGATCCAAATAATCTGAAAGAAACAGTGGTAAATATCCTTGTTTTGAATTACAATAATTATTGTGTAAAGTTTTCATCGCAGGTTAATTGTACCACAAAAATAGGATGTTTCGCATGAACGAATGGTCCTATTTCTTTTAGGGACTTATTTCACAGCCCCTTTTCGTTTGCATAAAAACCAAGATGTTACAATATAATAACATAAAACATTGTATAATAACAGAAAATATGTTATTATACATAAAAATATGTTACAAGGAGACGCCGGATGAAAAATCAATTAGAGCAGTATTTCGGCTGCAAAGTAAAAATAGCAGAATACAAGAATAAATTGCCATTGCCGATCTTTATGACTATGCGTGATATTATGATGGTTGAAATATATGGTGTTAGCTTTGCCATAATAGATGTTATGAAGGAAACGGAGCTAAGTGTTGCAGCAATGAAAAAACAGAAAGTAAAGTATGAGGAAGCATTGCAGTGCCCGGTTGTATTTCAAGTGACATTAAACAGTGTGTCCATGAGGAATGCTCTGGTGAAAATCGGAGTTCCGTTTGTGGATCTACCGGGAAATGTATTCTTACCATTTATGGGAATAGTGTTGCAGGATGTTTATAGAAAGCATCTTGTTAAAGTGGACAAGATGATGCCGGCAACACAGATGGTGTTTCTTGAATTGCTATATATGAATGATGAGGAATCAGCATTAAAAAGCGAGGTTGCGAATAAGTTGAATCTTACAAAAACATCTGTTACAAGAGCGACGGCGCAATTGGAGAAAATGGGTCTTATTGAGCAGCTTAAATCAGGAACAGAGATTTCCATTAAAAGGAATTATTCACGCAAAGAGTATTATGAAAAGGCAAAAGCATATTTGATTAATCCGGTGCAGAAAGTGATTACAATTATGCGATGTGAAGCAACCTTTGAATCATTTGTCGCAGGAGAAAGTGCACTTAGTCAAGTGTCAGAACTAAATCCACCTAGAATAGAGGAACGCGCAATCTACAAGGGTGAGGAAGTTGTTGATCAGTTGGAAATTGTGGATGCCAGATCTGAAGATCCGGATGACTGCTTGAAAGTACAATTATGGAAATACAATCCTTCCTATTTCGCAAAGGAAGGATGTGTTGATCTTGTTTCACTTGTATGTACATTCAGAGGTAACGAAGACGAAAGAATAGAAATGAGTATTGAGAAACTGTTGGAGGAATTATAATGGTACTAAACTAATATAAGTTTGTGTTTCAATTTTAGGAGATGGAGTTATGCGAGTACTTGTAATACCGGATATTCATCTGAAAACATGGATATTCGACAGGGCAGAGAAAATTTTAAAAGACGGTAAGGCAGATCGGGCTGTATGCCTAATGGATATTCCGGATGATTGGAATATGGAATTTCAGATAGAGCAATATAAGGAAACATTTGACCAGGCAATCACATTTGCTGTGGACTATCCGGATACTCTCTGGTGTTATGGTAATCATGATGTTAGCTACCCGTGGGGCAGACTTGAGACCGGGTATTCTCCTTATGCTGAGAGGATGGTTATATCAAAGTTTGAAGAACTTGAGAACAGCCTTAAGAGTCCAACACAGATCGACATAATGCATCGGATTGACAATGTGCTTTTCTCACATGGAGGGCTTACGGCTGATTTCCTGAAATGGTTAGACGAGGATTTGTTGGATGCCGAGATAGATGATGTCATTGCAGCGGTGAACGATGCTTCTCATGATTTCCTCTGGAATGACGAATCACCCTTATGGTTCAGACCACAGTACGAGACCAGAGAGATATTTAGGCCAGATACCTACAAACAGGTGGTAGGGCACACTCCGGTGGAGAAGATATTTGAAAAAGAAAGCATCATATCGACAGATGTGTTCTCTACCTATGGAGACGGAAGACAGATTGGAGAATCTGCGATGATTGTTATTGATTCGGAAACCGGAAAATACGAGAAGATAGAGGTTATGGGGAAATGGGAGTGTGATAGCGATGAACGAACCGACATAGCAATATTCAGATTTAATTAATTCATTACAATCCAGGATACAGGCATTGGAGGATGAAAACCGACTTTTGAAAGAGCGTTTGGATGAAGCCGGTGTTTCCGTATGCGGATGTTGTGTCTGGCGACGCTGAAGGAGTTGTGGAATTGTATGATCCAGATCAGGGTGCTCGTATAAAGAAATTTGATGTTACGAGAATCGAATTAGTAGCGCATCGGAAATGACAAAGAGCCAATTCGTGAGATTTGAGTCATCAAGCTACATAGCAGGAGATATTTTTCAAGAAGAGAAGAATTAAAACTTACAAGGGATCAAGCAAGTGAATTACTTGAATCAATTCCACCAGAGAGAATTGAAAAAATAGCCATAAAACAATCACAAAAATTTACGATTGTTTTTTCGTGCATTTATGCATATAATATAATCAATGAAGTTGGAAAGGATGCGATCATTATGCGTGAAACGAGAATATTAGAGTTCAAAGAAACGATTACGAATACTTTTTTAAAAACAGTCAGTGCCTTTTCGAATTACGATGGTGGAACAATTCTTTTTGGAGTAGATGATGATGGAAATGTAAAAGGCTTGCCGGATGTAAAGCAGGCGTGTCTGGATATCGAAAATAAAATCAATGACAGTATTTCGCCTCAACCGAACTATACACTTGAAATACAGAATAATGATCAGATGATAAAACTCACTGTAACCAGTGGCTTTCAGAAACCATATTTATATAAATCAAAAGCATACAAACGAAATGATACAGCAACGATAGAGGTAGATACTCTGGAATTTTCAAGACTTGTATTAGACGGCAAAAATATTAGATTTGAAGAATTACCTTGTAAAGATCAGGATTTGTCTTTCGAAGTTTTACAGTGTAAGTTGAAAGAAAGTATTCAGATTGAAACTTTTAATCAAGATACATTGAGAACATTGAACTTGTATGACAATGTAAATGGTTTTAATAATGCAGCAGGTCTTTTGGCGGATAAAAATCATTTTCCGGGAATTGATATTGTCAAGTTCGGGGAAAATATCAGTATTATTCAAAAGAGAACAACGGTTGAAAATATATCCATTTTGGATGCGTATGAAAAGGCACTTGCTGTATTTAGGGATTACTATCAGTATGAAGTAATACAAGGTGCTGACAGAAAGAAGATGGAGAAGATACCAGAAGCAGCCTTCAGAGAAGCGATTGCGAATGCTCTGATCCATAGGGTATGGGATGTGGATTCACACATCAGAGTTTCCATGTTTGATGACAGAGTAGAAGTTGTATCTCCAGGTGGATTGCCGTCCGGAATAACAGTAGAAGAATATTTGTCAGGTAAACTTTCCGTTTTAAGAAACAGAAATCTTGCAAATGTGTTTTATAGATTAGGATTTGTCGAGATATTTGGAACCGGAATTACAAGAATAAAACAACTGTATGCAGAAGGTCTGGTGAAACCGGATTTTGAAGTGTCAGAGAATGCTATAAAAATTGTGCTTCCTTTATTTGAAAAGGATGCTAATTTAACCGGAGACGAAAAAGTAATTTATAAACTCTTAAGCAAGACTATGCTGAAACCAATAAGTGAAATTGCACCATATATACCTTTTGGAAAATCAAAGACAACAAAGTTGCTGAAAGATATGTGCGAAAAAGGTGTGATAGCAATTGAAGGTAAAGGCAGAGGCACGAAATATATAATTAAGTAATTAGGTATATAGGAGATTTTAAATTTATAAGAGAGGAAGTAAAATTGCATGATAAAAGTGCTCTTTATCTGCCACGGCAGTGTTTAAGGAACGGGGGAAAAAGCCTTGACTTTATTGGGTTTCTTGGATGGAAACGTAGAATTTACACCTTATTTACACCTTTGGAAGATCGGATCGGAATAGTTGAAATAATAATAGATAAAGGCGTGGGAGAAAAATCCTACGCTTTTTGCATATAATCACACAATTTGAACGAAAAAATCCTCATGATCATGAGGGAAAATGAAAGAAATTTGGAATGAGTAATAACACAAGCTGTGTACCTTTTTTGCCCCATTAGATCCATTAAGATATAGTTAGTAAAAATTCGTAGTGGAGGAATGATAAATGTGGAATAATACAAAAGGTGAGCAGGACAATCTTTGTTTGGCACTTATAAATCCAAGGCTATGTAAAAAGTTAAGTATTAAGGTTGCAGTAGAGCAGCATGATACGAAGACAGCAGTACCATATCTGCATGTATTTTTAGATAATACATGGAATCTGAAGAATTGTGCATTTATTCGATTGGATAAACCGGAGTATGTTCCAGAAAAGAATTCTAAAAGGTTGTCAACAAAACAAAAGGAAGAACTAATCTATATATTGACGAGGGAATGTAATGGAAATTGGATTGCATCAATTATTGATAACAGTAATATTAAAGCGGCGACAGGATATGAAACCGCTGTTCAGACATGGATAGATACTTATGAAGGAAATAATAAAATTCAATACGATAAAAACGGATTTCTTGTTATGCCGGATTATACAAAATTATAGAGTCGAAAATTATGTACAAGAGATGAGATGTTGAATGATATTTTGCTGTTCGTTTTTATGCCCGTTGAAATCTGTGAAATGTAGGCATACAATGATACTATATGAACTGCGCAGAACGGAGAGCAAAAAGTATGAGTGATATACATACAAAAAAATTGTTGATTTTGTATATTTTAGATATCTTACAGAAATATACGGATGAAGAACATAGGCTGAGCCAGAAAGAAATACAGGATATCTTGAAAAAAGAGTATGAAATGCCGGTTGACCGGAAAGCTATAAAGAGAAATCTCTTAAATCTGATTGAATATGGCAGCAGTATTGAATATAGAGAAGTATCACGGAAAGAAATTTTCAGAAAAAAGAGTGTAGTATCAGACGAAGATAGCTTAGATTTGGAGGATAAAGGAATCCCGGAAGACGATTTGTTATGGACAGATTTTTATTTGAAGCAGAAATTCACAAATGAAGAATTGCGTCTATTAATAGACAGCCTGTTATTTTCAAAGCATATACCCTATAGCCAGGCAAAAAAATTGATTACAAAATTAGAATCATTATCTAATATATATTTTAAATCACGCTCGCAATACATTTATCCGTTGCCGGTTGACCGGACGGACAATAAGCAGGTGTTTTATAATATTAGTATATTGGATGAAGCCATTCGCAAAAAGCAGAAAGTGTTATTTGAATATGCAGAGTATCATACGGATAAGAAGATGCATTTGAAAAAGCGGGAAGATGGAAGTGTACGGGAATATGTTGTTACACCGTATCAAATGGCTGTGCAGGAGGGAAAGTATTATCTGATCTGCAACTATGATAAATATGATGATATCTCGAATTACCGTGTAGACAGGATTCGAAACATACAGGTTCTTGAGGAAAAAGGTAAGCCATTTGAAACTTTGAAATGGTCCGGACATCAGCCAATGAATCTGAATGAATATATGAAAGAGCATGTGTATATGTATTCCAGTGAAAATGCGTTTGTTAAATTTAGAATCGTAAAAGCAATGATATCCGATGTGATTGATTTATTTGGAAAAGGGGTGAATTTTTCAGAAGAAACGGATACGCATGTATCTGTGAGCGTGCATGTAAATGAACGTGCAGCGGAGCAGTTCGCAAAAAATTATGCGCCGGATGTGGTGATATTGCAACCGAAGAGATTAAGAGATAAATTAAGGGATGACTTGAAAAAAGCGTGGGAAGCATATGAAGATTAAAAGAAAGGCATAAGAGATGAAGAATCATTTTTCAAAGTCGAAATATTGCAGATTGTGGCAATGTCCGAAGATGTTGTGGATGGATAAATACAAGCCGGAAGAGAAAGCCGAAGATGCCACAGATGATTCCAGAATGGAAGCGGGAACAGAAGTAGGGAAGCTGGCAAGAGAATTATTTGGAAAGCCGGTAGATGTAACAGAGACTGTTAATGGACAATTAAATTTACCTGCAATGACAGACCGGACACAAGTGGAAATAGAACACGAGACATCTGTCATATGTGAAGCATCATTTTCCTATCAGGGGTGCTATTGTGCGGTAGATATTTTGAAAAGAGAAAATGACGGATGGGCAATATATGAAGTAAAAAGTTCGACGGTAAATGAGAAAAATATGAAAGCGGTATATGTGGCAGACGTTGCTTATCAGAAGTACGTACTGGAACATTGCGGAGTGCGGATTACAGGAACGTACATAGTTTCCATTAATAACGATTATGTATATGATGGAAAATTGGATTTGGAAAGGCTGTTTCAAATTACGGATGTGTCTGAATTTGTGAGAAATGAGATTGGGGAAGTAGAGAAGAATTTATTACAGGAAGATACATTGTTGGAATCAGAGAATGAGCCGGAGCGGGAACTGGGATTATACTGTAAAGATCCATATGGATGTCCGTATTGGGAATATTGTGCAAAAGAATTACCAACTCCGTCCGTATTTGACTTATATCGGATGCCGTTGAAAAAGAAATTAGAGTATTATCGGGAAGGGAATTCTGATTATAGACAATTAAAAGACTGTGGAAAGATTAAGAATGAAAAGCAATTAAGGCAGATAGAATTTGCGTTAGAAGACAAGGGGACATATGTAAATATTGATGGAATCCGGGAATTTTTAAGTACATTATCTTATCCGTTGTATTTTTTGGATTTTGAGACAATGCAACCAGTGATACCGTTGTTCCCGGGAACAAAGCCATATCAGCAGATACCATTCCAGTATTCATTACATTATATAGAGTATGCAGGTGCACCGTTATTGCATAAAGAATTTTTGGCAGAATCAGGAGAAAATCCATTGCGGGCAATTGCAGAAGCTTTGTGCAGGGATATTCCGATGAATGTGTGTGTAACGGCGTACAATAAGTCGTTTGAATGCAGCAGAATTAAAGAATTGGCGGGAATGTTCCCGAGTTTATCTGAGCATTTATTAAATATCAGAGATAATATCAAAGATTTACTGGATCCATTTCAGGCAGGTCATTATTATAACCGGGCGATGGGAGGTTCATTTTCAATTAAAAGTGTCCTGCCGGCGATATTTCCGGATGATCCGGAATTGAATTATCATAATCTGGAAGGTGTGCACAATGGCTCAGAGGCAATGACGATATTTCCGAGGATAAAAGATATGCCTGCGGAGGAGCAGAAGAAAGCAAGGCATAATTTGTTGAAGTACTGCGAGTTGGATACTTATGCGATGGTGAAAGTGTGGGGAGAACTTGTGAGAGTTGTGGAAGGAGATACGGAAGATGGAGAAAACTAAAGAAGAAATAAAAGAAGAGATTGAAAAAGACATAAAAGATTCGGTAGATGATTTTATTGGAACAATAAAAAAAGAGCCGTGCTGTGAATACTTTTCAGATAAGACTGAAGTAGATTGGGAATGTGAAAAAGTTTATAAAGATACTCTGTATCAAGGGTATTTAGATGCTTGTCGGACATTTCATTGGAGTACTGAGGCAGGACAAGCAGGAGAAGATTTATTAGAGAGAAAAAAAGTGTGGGATAAAAGTAAATCTGATACAGAGGAAAATCCTATGAGAGAACCGTTAACAACGGTTGCACAAGAACTTGGAACTTATTTTAATAGTGATGAACAGTTTGATAATAAATATTCAGATTGGTGTAAACAGTTAATAAAATCCTATGAGGATTATCTTAAGGGTGGAATTACATATGGTCAGGCCCAAAAAATAATAAATATGGCGTTTAAATATTTATATTGCATATGCGATAGATGTGAAGGTGGAGAAAAATATAAAAAGAAGTTTGATAAATGTCATATGCCGTTAGATAGTTTTAGTCTGGAATGGTTCAAAAGGAAATTTGGGGAAGATGATTTTACAAATTTTGAGAGGTATTCTGAAAACCATAAAAAACTACCAGAAAATTTATTTACCCAAAAAGGTGAAAAGAAGAAGTTGAAAGCGGAATCAATGGGTTCGTGGAGTTCTATGCAAACGTGGGAAGAAGGCTGTGAAAAACAAGAATATCCATACGAATTTTATGCATATGTTATAAAGAAATATTGTGATGAAAGATCAATTACTCCATTACAATTAGATTTTATTGTTTGGTCTAAAATACAGAAAATTATGGCGGCAGAGTCATTCATAAAGACTTTTAAAGACGATGACGAAGAAGATAAAAAGGAAAAAAAATCTGAAAAGTCTGAAGCGTATGATATAAATAACTTGAAAAATACGTTAGAAAATAGATTGATTAAAATCAGAACTTTAATATGCAAATGATTTACTTATAGAATATACAAAGCAAAAACAGTGTTTCGGCACTGTTTTTGCTTTGTATAGAACCATGTACCCTTTTTATCCCATACAATCATATATCCTATTATTTATCAAGCACAGATTGGAGTGAAAAAGTTGAAAATATCCATTTATTCAAGAAAATCAATAGAAAAATTATTAGAAAAAGATTTCCCGGAAAATGCAGTGGTAATCAGTTTCTATGATCCGCCAGGAAAATTCCGTGATGCGGAATACAGGCCGGTAGACTATTCGGCGAAAACGAATTGTGTATTTCAGGCAGCACTGCATGACATTGATCTGGCAGTATTGCCGAAATATCATTTGACTTACGAGACATATTTTCCAGAAGTAGATGATCTTGCAGAATTTATTTTCAATGCAAAAAAAGAAGGAAAAGATATCATCTGCCAATGTGAATATGGCGAAAGCAGAAGTTCAGGATGTGCGGCGGCTATCCATGAATATTTCTATAAAGACGGTATCAAGATATTTGCTGATTATAGATATTATCCGAATCAGATGGTGTATCACAAGGTGTACGATGCACTTGAGAGATATGGAATTGAAAATAATGTGATAAGAGAAAGTGGTGAATAGATTTATATGACGATAGAATTAAAACAAGAGATTTTGGATTTAATTGAATCACCGGAATTGCATGTATATTTAATGGAACATGCAGAACGACTGAAGTTGAGAGACTATGTGTCAATTATTGCCGGAGCACCAGTCGATTTAAAAAGAAAACAGGGATTATTGTATAAGCTGAGAGCAATATCAGACATAAAGCAACAGGATATGGATTATCTGAAATTATGCTGCGAGTGTATGGATCAGGCAGTGCGATATTTAACGATGGAAAGTGAAAAGATTTTTCTTATACAGTTGATGGGTTATGATGATGATAATAAAAGTGATATTATGGATGGCCCATATATTATGACATCTTTTGAAGACATGAAAAAGGCAGTGCAGGAATATTATTGGAATGATCCGGATCCTATATGGGAAACTTTATATTGGCGGGTTGAATTATATTTTAGTGGCAAGAACGAGATTAAGGAAAACGAATTTTTATCACCGATGTACACATACATCATGAATAAAGGTGGTGAGATTCAATATTTTATTCATGAAAAGTTATCGTTAAATTATCTGAACGGATTCTTAGGAAGCATGGCAGAGAGGCAGTTCCATTCTGTGTGCCCGGATTTAAACTTGTCTGTTCCGTATCAGCCGGGAGATGTCCTGTTTATAGATTGCAGACCATATGCACCAGGTGCTTTTTATTGTCGGCTTAAAGAAGTCGGAGATGATTGCTGCGGAATACAATGTGAATATGTGAATCCGAAAGGTGAGGTTGAAACCGGTGCATTGAAACATGGCGATTATTTCTTTAATCACAGGGAAGTGTATCAATATTTATCACCGTTATATAAGGCAAGGATTGTTTCGAAAGATGAGTTGGATTGGGATGATTATGTCAAAGGAAAACGAAAATGTTAGCAAGACCACATAAAGGAGTATTCTGGTTAATAGACGGAAAAATCTGGGCAGTTCCATTTGACAAGCAAAAATATGAATATGGGATTTCAAAGTCGGGAGATTCTTATGTGCATAGAAAAATTTGGAAGGAAATAAAGCCTCGAAAATGTCGGTATTCATATAATTATTATCCTCGTGGTCGGGTTGAAATTACTTCAAAAAATCTGTGTATTCTATATATGAATCCCAATATAGGTGAAGAATACATTAATGAAATAATGAAGAAATTTGGTCTGGAATCTGTAGAAAAAATAATTTATGATAATAGTAGTCATTATAGATCATATTTGGATATAGGATGGAAAGCAGATGAAAAAAGATGACTATTTATAAAGGAAAATGTATGAAGATATGGCTGGATGATATACGACCTGCTCCAGAAGGATATGTATGGTGCAAAAGTGTTAATATTGCAAAGAGAACAATTGAATCAGCGGAGGAACCCATTTTATTAATTGATTGTGATCATGATTTAGGAGATTATGCTTATGATGGTGGGGATGGGATTAAATTATTGGATTGGCTAGCGGAGAATGAACGTTTTTATCCAATTAGGCTTCATACGATGAATCCCGTTGGCAGAGAAAATATGTTGCGGATGATTCGGAGATATTGGTAGGAGCAGAGGAAAGAGATATATGACAAAGAAAGAAGTATGTTATAAAAAATTGTAAAGAGCAAGATCCACCCGTGTAAAACAGTATTGTCATTTTGACAATTTTGTATTACTTACGAGTAGCAGAATTGATGGGGATTACGTCCCCATACCCACGTGAAAATATAATTGCTGGCAATTACATTTTAGCAGATATGCAGGCATATCTGGATAAGAGTCACAGACAACAAAATAATGAAATTTTGATAAGGCATTCACCTGGAATAGGTGAGTGCTTTTTTTGTTCTCAAATATTTAGTTAACGAAAAAAAATCTCCTCAGGGGGCTGTAAAAATGCCTCTCAGCGTTTCGTATTGTGTAAGGGTGTTTTTGACAGGAAAAAATAAAAATTTTTTCATCAAGAGGCTGTATTTATGCCCTTCATCTTTTGTATAAGTGTAAGAACATTTTTTAGCCGGCATAAAAATGATTTTTACAACAGTTAGAAACAGAAATGAGGCGAGAAAAGAATGAAATATGAATACATGAAGGAGTCTGAGCAGATGCTTCAGTACTTCCAATTTCCGAAGTTTTTGCTCAAGCTGCGAATTTCTCAAACTGCAAAATTTATTTATATGGTTTTGTATGACCGGGCGCGGATATCGAGAAAGAATAGCTGGATAGATAAGTATGGAAATGTTTATCTGATTTTTCCGATAGATGAATTGTCTGTTCAAATCGGCAAATGTAAATCTTCTGTAAAAACAGCATTGAAAGAATTGGATGATGTGGGACTATTGGTTCGCAGATCCGGTGGATTTTCAAAACCCAATCATTTATATGTAAAAATTCCATCTGATGAGATAGGCGTACAGTCGGTTGAGAGTAAGGCGGTTGAAAAGATGGCTGCAACAGAGTCGGAAAAGCACCCATCATCTGGTCGTAAAAATGGCTGTGCAGGAGTCGGAAATGTGGCACCTAGTAAAGTAACTGAGAAATATAAAAGAAATAAATATCATGAAGTAAATTATTGCTATGGGGAAGGAGAGAGTTTGTGATGAGAGAAGAAGATACTGTATGTGTAGGCAGTGATGGTTTG
>NZ_JAQFCE010000042.1:0-12441 GCF_027690675.1 Bariatricus sp. TF06-38A | reverse complement strand
GTTATTCCCACCGTTTTAGGCGTAGAACGTGTCACACTATTTGCAAACTCGTCTAACAGACAGCGCACATGGACGGGCAGCCTGCCGCCGTATTCATCATCTGCCTTGTCGCAAAGCAGATTGAAAAGCTGCGTGTAAAGAATACTCACGACAAAGTTAAAAGTATCGTCGGTGTCGCTGATGATAACAAACAGGGCGGTCTTGCGGTCGCCTATGGTGTCAAGCTCCATTTCGTCGGTTTCCATAAGGTCGCGCAGCTCCTTAATGTCAAAAGGGGCAAGCCGCGCACCGCAGGAAATGAGAATAGAGCTTCGTGTCTTTCCCGCAGATAACAGGAATTTCTTGTACTGCCGGACGGCAAAGTGTTCCGGGTCTTTTTCCTCCAACCGTTCAAACATGAGGTCAACGGGGGACTGAAATTCCGGGTCGTCCTCGCGGGCTTCACTGGCATTTATCATTTCAAGCAGCGTCGTGAAGTTCTTTTCTTCCTCCGGGGCTTCGTACCAAATGTAGCCGATAAGGGCGCAGTAAAAGAGCCGTTCCGATTTTACCCAAAAATCCTCCCCGGCTTTTTCCCCGTCCCCTTTGGTGTTGGCAATCAAGGTATTTACCAGTTTCAAAATGTCTTTTTCGCTGCGGATATAGGCAAAGGGATTATAACGCATGGATTTCTTAAAATTTATCGTGTTCAGCACCTTTATCCGATACCCGCCGCGCTGTAAGAGCTTCCCACACTCGACTAAAACCGTACCTTTCGGGTCAGTTACAACGTAGCTTGAGTGCATTTGCATTAAGTTGGGCTTCACAAAAAATCTCGTCTTGCCGCTGCCGCTTCCCCCGATAACAAGGATATTTTTATTCCTTGCATACTTCGGCTGCTTCGGGCGGCTGTTCATGGTAAGCCGTTCCGTCTGTGTCAGAAGCACGTTATTTTGAAATACCGGGTCGGTATAGGGCTTTATATCTTCGGCGTTGCCCCAACGGGCTGAACCGTATTCGATACCTTTTCGGTATTTCTTCGCGTTCTTGCCTTTGAAGTACACCATAAGCCGGATAAGGACAGCCCCCACAATACCGATAAGCAAATCCATAGGGGCAAGGCTCGGAAGCGGGGTTGCAAAGGCAGCGGAAAAGCCGTCTGCAAGGGAAAGCACCTTGCCGGAAAGGTCAGCCCCCGGCGCAAGGCGTACCGCTTGTCCGATTTTGTCAAAGAGATAGACAAAGAGCAGATAGGGGGCATTTAGGATAAGCAGCTTTTTAAGTTCCGGCTTCATAGCGATACCTCCCTGTCCTTTTTCTTCACTTTGTCCTTCTGTGCGTTCAGAGCTGCCGCCTTGTCTTTCAGAGTGGAAAGCAGCTTGCGGATAGAGGGCTTTTTATCCCTGCCTAATTTCTTTGCGGTAAATTCCCGGAACGCTTCGGTCATAACGTCAATATCCTTGCCCTTAAAAGACACAAGATAGGTCGGCGGCTTGCCGTTCTCAATCTTCTTGACGTTGTAATCAAGCCCGCTTTTCCTTGCGATAGGGTCAAAGGCTTTGATATTTTGGTCGGTAATCTCAATGTTGGAAACCTTTTCTCCCTGCTTCATAAGCTGCCGCATAGTGATTTTCCCATGCGGGGCTTTGGTTAGCTGCCCTTTGCCTTTGGCAAGCAGGGCTTTCATAGCCTTTTGCAGCACTTCGGCGGTCAGCTTAGATGTTTTGATTGCTAAAGACACGACTTTTTCATTGACTTCATCTTGCATGAAATCCCTCCTTTCATAGTTTGGTTAGGGTGGTGTGCCGCTTCGGGGCATAAAAATAAGGCGTACATTTTTCATGCCGCCTTTAGATACGCACCCGCAGCCCGTTCAAATCCGAAGCCCTCACACCGACAAGATACCAGTTGTCCCCGTACTCCATGCGGGTCGGCTTCCATTTGCCGCGTACAAACACTTCAAGGCAATCCCCACAATGCAATCCTCCGTAGTAGTCGTTAAGGTCAAAGCGAATGTCGTAACGGTCTGCCGTTTCATCAAAAATCAAAGCTCCTGTTTTCTGTGTCATATTAAAATCCTCCTGTTTTTTAATAGCCGCCGTACATATCGTGGTTGACAAGGGCGGTGTAATAGCTGTCAATGGTGTTGGGCGCGTTGAAAAGTACCGCTTTCAGATATTGCTTGATGTTACGGATTTTCGTGGTGTTCTCTTTCATGCAGTCAAAGACAAATTCAATGTGGCTGCTGTTCAGCTTCATAAACTTTGCTTTGACAAGCTCTGCCGGATAATCGTCCCCGGCGATACGAATTGTCTTTCGTTTGGTGCAGACAGTTTCAAGGATAAGGGACACAATCTCGTCCAAGCGTTCCCTGTCAATGTTGGTATGCTTGATAAAATGCTCATACTCGATATTGTCCTTGATGATTTCCTCATACACGCTGTATGCGTCTGCCGCTTCCGTTCCTTTCCGTTCCGGCTCTGCCGTTTCTTCCCTCAAAGGAGAGGGGTTAGGGGAAAGGATAGGAATGGAATGGTTACTTGATAAATCCGTATTTGATTTTTCTTTTTTTGGTAAGTCAGTCTTTTGTATATCTTTATTTAATTGCATTGGATTTTCCAACGTAGGTTTTTCCTGCGTAGGATTTTCCAATGTTGGATTTCCCAATGTTGGATTTTCCAATGTAGGTAAATCCAAGTTAGGCGGCTGCTCATAGATGATGTAATCAGTTCCCCGCAAGCGTCCTTTCTCGTCGCGCTCCCTTGAACGCTGAATATATCCGGCTCTTTCAAGCTCCCGGACAGCTTCGCGGATAGCGTCGATTTTTTCCCGGTTGATATAGGACAGTCCCGCAAGGGTATAGTCCCAATCCTCCGGCAAGGACAGCATTTGCGATAACAGCCCTTTTGCCTTTAGGGAAAGTTCTTTGTTGCGTAAATGGTGGTTGCTCATAACCGTATATCCTGTGTTTCTCTCCACGCGGAAAACTGCCATAGCTTCATCAACTCCTTTGCTGCATATTTGTTACGCGGTAGAACAGCGATTTTAAGGGTTTAGGTATCAATCCCTTACCCTGTGAAAACCGTACCCGCAAAGCCTTGTGTAGCAAGACTCTTTTTGCCCCTACTGCGTAACATGAGGGTAAAAAAATAGCGGCGTTCCTTGTTTCCCGGTTGGGATAAGGTAACGCCGCCAGTGCGGTGCTATATGAAATTGTGTGATTGCCGACGTGCCGCGCCGCCAGTGCGTCGCGTTTGTATTGGGTTGTTTCATGCTCGCAAGATGTTCCGGCATATCAAGGCGCAATCCGTTAAAAGTAGTAAATTGGTAGTAAAATCAATCTGAAATCCTGCGAATGTGCTTGTATTTCAAGGGTTTTTCGGGATAATCAAAATTTTTAAAGATAAAAAAGTCAGAAATGATGTATTAAGGAAAGGTGGAAATCAAATGAAAATTATTGTAACTCCAGAGGAAATGAGAAGTAACGCAACAAATATCCGCACTGAAAAGGCTAATTTTGAACAGTGTATCAGCAGCATGCGCACAATTGTAAACAGCATGAGTGGCGTATTCGAAGGTGAGGCTGCAACAGCTTTTGTATCAAATTTCGAAAGCTACAATGCCCAGTTTACATCTTTTGGAGAACTTCTGGAAAGCTTTGCACAGAAGCTGGATACAGCTGCCAATACTATGGAAGAAACTGACGGGGGACTTGCTGCATCTATGGGACAGTAAGAAAAGGCAATTTGTGCGGGGATACGTCCTCGCACAAAGATGTGCTGAGACAGAAATGAGTGATGAAAAGAATGAAAGAACTAATACTATCTCCGGAAGAAATCTATTATATCGGAAAAGTAAGTGGCGGAAAATATCTGGATTATGATTATATTGCCGCTATGCAGGATATTGGAAAGCGGGGGAAAATAAAAGCGCAGGAAATTCTGGATGGTCTTGAAAGGAAGGGATATGCCGAGGAGGATTTCTTAGGCAATCTGGAAGTAGAGCCGGCATGTACAGAAATGCTGCAGCCGGTTTATCAGGGGATGTATGAATCTGAGCTGATTTTACGGGAAGAGTCAGGAGCATCTGTACATTATAAATTTCATCATATGGAGAATAGAATTACATCTGTAGAGTGCCATGCACAGGAGTACCGCGTCAGGGCGCAGGACAAAGAAGGAATAGAAAAGATGCTGTATTCTCTTTTGGAGGAAGATGTGCATACAGGGGAAAGAGAAGCATACATTGCGATTGACCAGGCAGAAAGGAGCATCATTCTGAAAGGTACTCATATCGGAAAGGATACCTGTCTCTATTTCTATGCAGAAAAAGGTGGTTCTTTCTATGAGATAGATCCGGAACAAAAAGAAGAAACGATACTTCGCCTGGTTGAAAAGAATGTCGTTTGTGAGCAGGCAAAAAAGATTCTGATAGGAGACTGAGAAAATGGCATACAAAGATGAAAATGGAAAAATAACAATTGATGATGTCGCAGCCGGAGAGGATATCAGGAAAATCGAGCGGGCACAGTCTATCCTGCAAAATGCATTGCAGAGTCTGAGAGCAGCTCAGACAGAAGGGGCAAATTCAAAAGGTGAGACAGCCCAGGCTATTTATGATAAATCCCAGGAACTGATTAACCAGATTCAAAGGCTTGATAGTAATTTGGAGGAAACAACAAATTATATTCGCCATGTGCTTGCTGTTTATAAGGCGAAGGATGAAATGCTCAAGGAGATTATGGCAGCAGCGCAAAACATGAATTAAAGTGGAGGTATCCAACATGGCTAATATTAGAATTGACGCAGATGGATTGCAGAACAATATTTCATCTATGCGAGCCTATATAAATGAACTGGATTCTTTGAATGCACGGACACAGACGCTTATGACACAGATTGCTTCTTCCTGGGAGGGAGAGGCAAGCACGGCTTATATTAATATTATGACAGAGAGAATTCAAAAAGCAGGGCAGATGAAAGAGCTTTTACAGGAATTTATATCCTATATGGAATCTACCAGAACAAAATTTGTGTCAAGAGATCAGGAAAGTTCGTACTCTATCAGGGGATGCTAGGAGATGAGAAGATGATTATAGATGTGAATCCACAGACAATTACGGGAATCGCCCAGACGATTGCAAATGCTTATGGAGAAGTGGAAGAGGCAGCAAGAATTTTGACATCCATCACGGAACATAACAACTGGAATTGCAAAGAGAGGGATGCTATCAATGACTATACCCGTTCAAATGCCCAGGAGATTTTGAAAATCAGTGAAAAATCCGGAAATTTTGCAAATGTCATGAAGGTGGTTGCAGAGAATTTTACGACAGATGAGAAAAATATATCAGAAATGTTTACCAGCGTAGAGAGCATCATTGCCTCCATGCTTACGATCCAGCCGATCGGAAGTGGGACTACGACAAGCAATATCCCGGAGGGTGTAATGCCAATTAATAAATCAATCGGAGCAGGAGATATCAATCTTTCTTCTGTGATCGATCTGGCAAGTATGAAATTGTAGGGACAGGAGGAGAAGAATGGCATCCAGAATTATATTAGATCCAGAAACCCTGTTGGCGCAGGCTGGTGAAATGCAGAGCCTGACAGCAGAATATGAATCCCTGTTTTCGAAGGTTACGGGTACTCTGAATGACACCAACAATAATTGGAGTGAACTGTTAGCACATAATTTTGCAGGGAAAATAAGCAGCGCCCAGCAAAGCTTTGCAAGTATTACAGAGCTTCTTGCCAGTGGGGCGGCAGCAGCGAAAAACAGTGCTACAACCATGCAGTCGGTAGACCAGTCTCTTTTTAAGGTGTTCGGAGGAGAAGCTGGTGAGGGGATTATTTCCGGACAGGTACAGGGGATGACTGATGTCATAGAGGATTACAGGAAATGGGAAAAGAAATCTAAAAAAGTAAAAGCAAAAAGTAAAAAGAAAAAAGACGGTTTTTTGGATTCTTTGAAAGCAGATATGGCAGGAGTGTCGAAAGCAATTGTAAAAAAAGGAAAGAAGACTGTTGCAAAAATAAAAAAATCCTATGATGAAAAAGGATTTGTTTATAAGGCACTTCAATATGGAAAATCTGCTGTAAAAGTTGGTGCAGGTGTTGTCAAAATTGCCGGTGCGGTAGCTCTGGTAGCAGGCTCCGGTGGTGCAGCACTTCCTGTAGCTGCTTGTATTACTTTAAGTGCCTGCAATGATATTTATAATGGCATGATGGATGCAACATACACCTATACCGGTGACTATAACAAGGTTGGTAATACAAATGCATTAAAGGATTTTCTTGTAAAAAAAGGTGGAGAGACAGGAGAAATCCTCTTTGGAGATGAGAAGCTGGGAGAAAAAATGGGCAGTTGGGCTTACACAGGATTGGACGTTGTTTCTTTCTTAAATGGTGTAGATAAACTTGGAAAATCTTTTGGTAAGCTTCAAACTATAACAAGCGGCACCGCAGAAACGTCAAAGGTATGGGGAGAAATTCACATGGATGACGTTATCGACAATGATCTTAAATATCTCAGCAAAGATGGAATTATTAAGACTATACTTAATATAGACCCCAACTCTGTAGCTAATTTTGGATATGACGTCGTCACAGGTACGATTAAATCTATAAAGTCAGCAGGAAAACTTGGCAATACTATAGCAGATCTGGCCGTTGGTTAGGACGAGAAAGGAAAATAAAATGGCAAAGCAATTACTACCAAATGGAAGCGTTGTAACCTTAAAAGGTGCAACAAAGAAGTTAATGACAATTGGCATTGAGGTTGAAATGGAGGGAGATGAAAAAACCTACGATTATATCGCAATTCCCTATCCGGAGGGTTATATCGATTCGGAAACCATGTTTCTCTTTATGCAGGAGGATATCGAAAATGTATCTTTCGTAGGTTTTGTAGATGCAGAAATGCAGGTTTTTCGAACTGCATTAGAAGAAACAGATGAAAACGATGCTGAGAAAGAAAGTGATTCATAGTATGATCAGCGACATTTATTTGGCACGTAATCGGAGCATAATGAGAATCTCCGCTGCCTGTAGCTGTCATATAGGAAAGCGAAGAAAAAATAACGAGGACAATTTTTTCTTTGCGGGACGCTATATGGCAAGCTGTAACAATGGACTCGGAAGTATTTTAGAGAAAAATTTTCCGCTAAAAAAGGACAGATTCTTTGCTGTTTTTGATGGCATGGGAGGCGGAGAATATGGCGAGATTGCTTCCTATATGGGTGCAAAGGCAACAGAGGAATACTTGAATGCAGAAGAAGCAGATGATATTGCAGGTAAAAAAGGCTATCTGGAAAAAATGTGTACGCATGTAAATGACAGGATATTTAAGGAAACCCTTCGTTTGGATGCGGAGATGATGGGATCTACTTTGGCAGGACTTTATTTTACAGGAAACCAGGTTTGGACTGTAAATGTGGGGGATAGCAGATGTTTTCTCCTGCGAGATGGGAAGCTTCGGCAGATTTCCGAAGATCAGACAGACGAAGCCTATATGAAAGAAAACGGTATTCAGGGACGAAAGCCTTATTTGACCCAGTATATGGGAATGAATCCGGAGGAAGTGCGCGTACTTCCCTATATGGATTGCCTGCAGACGAAAAGGGGAGATCGTTTTCTTATCTGTAGCGATGGCGTGAGTGACATGGTGCCGGTAGATTTTCTGGAAACCATGATGCAGCAAACGCAAAGTACGGCGAAGTGTGTCGATGCAATTCTCACAGCAGCGTTAGATGCAGGCGGTAAGGACAATATTACAGCAATTGTTTTGGAAATAAACAGATAGAATTACAGGAGATGTAAATGGATGAGGAGAGATATCCAGCTCTGCCCTGGCAGGGATGGAAGATTGTAAAAAGGCTGGGACGAGGCGGTTATGGCAGTGTGTATCTGGCACAGCGGAATTCGGCGGGTGTCATGGAAGATGCTGCTGTAAAGGTGATTTCTTTCCCAAAAAATGAAGAAGACATTGAAGCTGATTTTACAGATGGATATGATCTTGTCAGTGTAAGAAATAAGTATAAAAATATGCTTCACAGATACGTAGATGAGTATCAGATCATGCTGGCATTTAAAGGGCAGACCAATATTGTCAGCTGCGATGATTTTGAAGCAAAACCGCATAAAGACGGAATTGGATGGGATGTTTTTATCCGTATGGAACTGCTGACCCCATTGACTACATTGATCAAACAGTATGCAGGAATTATTCCTGAGGAAATGGTTATAAAAGTCGGAAAAGATATCTGTTCGGCGCTGATGCTTTGTGATTCTAAAAATATCGTACATAGAGATATTAAGCCGGAAAATATTATGGTATCGGAATTTGGCGATTATAAATTAGGTGATTTCGGAATTGCCAGAACTATGGATCATACAACCCAGGCAACGACAGTAGGATCAGAGCGTTATATGGCGCCGGAAGTGATTAAAAGAGAAGAATACGGAAAAGAGGTAGATATTTACAGTCTTGGACTGGTGCTTTACTGGATGCTGAATAACCGTAAGCGTCCGTTTATTGATGCGGATCATTTACCAACTCATGATGAAATCGAACTGGCACAGGCAAGGAGAGAAAAAGGGGATCCTTTGCCACGGCCAAAATACGGAAGCAGGGATTTACAGAATATCGTTTTGAAAGCATGTGCATATGCACCAAAAGACAGATTCTCTTCTGCCAGAGAAATGTATCAGGCGTTGGAGGTATTACAATCAGGTGGAAGTATACCAGAACTGCCGAAGCCTGAACCACCCGGAAAACCGAAACTGCCGGATGATGATGGCGAGCTGACGGGAGGATGGGTTTCCGTAGATGATGGTAAGGAGAATGGAAAGCATTTAGATGATGAGGATGAGTGGAGTTCTGTACATGTCACTGAAGATAAAAGGAATATAGAAGAAGGACCTGCTGTTTTAGAAGGGGCTTATCCGGATGAGAAGGAACTTAAAACAATAAGGAAGGCTTTGAATATATGTACAGTTATAATGGGAATCTGTACGCTTGGAATTGCGTTGTTATGGTGTATTCCTATCAGAAAGAAAATTCTAGGAAGAATCGAAAGACGAGAGCCAATCAGCGACGGATTAAAGATAGCGGCTACTATGATCGGATTTATACCGGGGCTGTTACTTCTTGTAAATGAAGATATTTAATTAAAGTGGCTGGGAAAATTTCCAACCATAAGAGAAACAGGAAAAGAAAGGAAGAGAGAGTATGAGGAATCGAAAAGTTAAGATTTTTGCACTTGTTCTGGCAGGTTGCCTGAGCTTATCTGGATTAACAGGATGCGGCGGTGGAATTAAGATGACAACTGACGATACATCGTCCAAATCAGATAGCGGATTGATGGGATCTGCAAAAAAAGAAGCAGAAAAAAGTGATGAATCAGAAGCAGATTCTGCCGATGAAGAGGATAAAATAAGTGATGATATGATTGGGCGGTATGTATCCCAGGGATATGAAAATCCTTCCTTTGGATTTGCAATTTCCCTCCCAGATACTTATACGTTGGAAAATAGAAACAATGTCGCACTAAACGATGCGGACATTGTAGAATCTTCTAATTCAGAAGGCACTTATGATTATTTAAAATCTTTAATTTCGATGGGAAGTGCGGTAGTTTTTTCGGCGGAGGATGGGAATACATATATTGAAACGAACATTCAAAATGCAGCGGTTTTAGATAAAACAGCTAAATGGGATGAAGAAAAGAATATAGCGGAAAATTCAGTGATGACTGAGGAGGATGCTAAAAAATTGATGGGAGAAGATGCACAGGTTACTGAATTTCAAAATAATGTGGAAGAAATCACATTTTTGGGTGAGAAACATTATGCGGCACAATATACATTTAAGAACTATGATGTTTCGTATTATGGTGTGACTGTGTTTTTGGTGAATGAGCAGGATTCACAGTATATGTTAGCTGTCAATATAATTGGAGTAGATCTGAATGTAGTAGATCAGGCGGATCAGTTCTTTAGTGTATATACGGAGTAAGGTGAAGGGGAAAAAAGAAAGGTATGAAAAAGTTTTGTGTATTGTTTAGCCTTTTGATGTCTACAATGGTGTTTACAGCATGTGGAGCTGGCATTAAGTATAGTAGTGACAGTAATAGTAGTAATAGTAGTGGTAGTAAGCAAACTAAAAATGCAGAGCTGGTGGATTTAGGATCAGATCCGCAGGCTTATATGCTTTACGGGACCTATCGGAATGAAGAAAATTATAAAGATGAAGATGGTTCCTATGCGAATGAGCATGCGGATGATTATGACTATATGACTCTGCAGCTTGAGGATTCGGAAAAATATGAGGTGCAGATTCTTCCGATACAGATATATGCAGACACTGATTTCCTGATTTATGACCTGTCTGGAAAAACAGACAAAGAACTGAAAGAAGAGGAAGGTCTGACAGACCAGCAGATTGGCGCATTGCATGAATATTGGCAATATAATCACATTCGTGCCTCTTTTGTCGAAAGAAAAAAATATAGTGAGGATGGAGAATATTCTTATTCGGTAAATACTCTCTTCACATTTGCCTACGAAGTAGTAGGAGACAAACTCTATATGGGATTAGAAGCTTTGATTATGGATGATGAGGATGAAACTAATCTGGGATATCATGTACAAGATCGCAAGGATTGGGTTGAATACTCTTATGGCTTCGACGGTTTGGATTTAATTTTGTCTAAGGACGGAAAAAGTACAAGACTTAGATCTGCGGATATACTTTATGCAGAAAAAAAGAATGAAGGACTTTATGAATGGGGATATGCCAAAAATTCTAGTTCCGGATATGATGGGATAGTTCATTTGTCTTTGAACACGGAAGACGGTGATGATTCTTATATTGAGTGGGCAGATGGAAGAACAGGTGAGAATGTAAAAACACAGATTGATGGCAATCAGTTTACTCTTACCTGGGACAGCACCTATCGTTACGATTATGATCTTGGAGAATCGGAGGAAGGAGAAGGTGGAAAAATCACAGGGATTTTCCTGATTACTAACCGACCAAATGGAGGAATGGATGGAGGCTTGTCCATCTGTGTTGATGGAAAATGGTATCCTTATGTTTATGATTCCACTGCATATTGGAATGGTGAATTAAGTGATAATTTAGAGACAGATGCTGATGTGAGCAGTATGAGTGAAGATGAGCTGGGAGAGTTAAAAGAAAACCAGACAGCAGTCTCAAGCGGACTTATGGGAGCCTTCAAAGAGCAGGGACTTGATTCCACGAAGATAGACGAGTCGACGGGAACGGTACAGATGGATAATAATGTGCTTTTTGCATGGGATAAGGCAGATTTGTCAGAAGAGGGAAAAGCTTATCTGGATCAATTCCTTGCAGCCTATGTACCGGTAATATCCAGTGCGATAGAAGATGGAAAAGTATCGACAATCGTGGTGGAGGGGTATACCGATTCAGCAGGAGACGAGGCTTACAATTTAAAACTCTCTGAGGAAAGAGCAAAGACTGTTGCAGATTATATTAAAGCAGGTTATCCGGAACTTACGAATGCTATCGAGGTTGTCGGTAATGGAGCAAATAATCTGATTCTGGATGGAGAAGGAAAAGAAGACGCTGCAGCATCAAGACGTGTAGAAGTCAGATATGTCCTGAAGACAGAGTAGTGATAAAAATCAAACATAAAATAATATAATAGAAAATAAAAGCAGACACATAAGGAGAAGATAAGAATGGCGGAAAAAATTGATCTTAATACACTTCCGAAGGGACTTACAAAGGAAGAATTTACAGCTTTGCCTAATTTTAAAAAGATACGTTCTTTTTTTACCTGGTCTGGTGTGGTATCTATTGGATCAGGGATATTGATTTGTTCAGAGTATGGAAAGGTATGTCAAAGTGTACTTCGGGCTGGAGGAAGCCTTGAGGAGGTGAACCAGCTATGGGCAGTAAAGCTTAATATACTGTTTATGATTTTTGATATTGTTATGGGAATACTCCTGATAAAAAAGAAAACAACAAAAATGGCGTATATTCTTGCTATAACAGAATTGGTCTATATAGTTCTGGTACTTGTATTAGGCGGGACGATAGGTACTGGGGCTATAGCCTTTTTACTTGCTTTAGCCGGTGCGATCCGGATTGATAAAAAATGGAAACAGTATCAGGAAATATCAGGTGGAAGCAATCAGTTAAACCATACAGGGAATAGTACAGCCAGAACAACACAGAACAACACATATACAGAAATTCACACATCCGAAACTGCTAATAATGGAAGCACCTGGCAGCAGGCGGAAAAAAATAATGATTTTGTATCAGCTGACAGCCCTAAAAGTCTGGAGGAAACACTGAACATTTATAAAAAAGAAAAAAGCTGGTCTGCAGAAAATGATATGATAGAGACTTTGAAGAACAGCAAAGGGGCTGTGAAAAAAGAATAGTCCCGAAAAAAAAGAAAGACCAAGA
>NZ_JAQFCE010000041.1:0-16908 GCF_027690675.1 Bariatricus sp. TF06-38A | reverse complement strand
TGGGGAAAACCTCATTTTAACTTGTACTAAATCTTGACATAGGACCAATTATGAGCTTTTTAAACGTGCGTGTAAAATGTACTATCCAAAACTAAACAGTGCGCAGAAAGCATGGGCGAGGGTTCAAAAATCTGGTGAAATACAAATAAATACAGGTATAATTGATGAATTTGTTTCAATTAGTAAACAGATAATATACGAATAAAAATGGATATTCGCGTCCGTTTTGGTACATAGGTAACAATCGAGAAACGTTGAAAATGCGTATGTTCTCATAAAATTCAATCAAGCTAAAGAAAGGACATATACATATAAAGGTGGGTGACAAAACAATGAAACAAAAACAACGTGGTAGACCTCCAATGTGCAGAGGAACAAAACAACGAAAAAAGGATTTTGATTATAAATTGAAATGTTATTCAACACAGGCACTCGACAACGTGATTCATTTGGCAGAATCCGCTTTCAGTGCAGAAACAAAGCTAAAAGCAAACATATTTCTAATTGAAAAAGCAGTAGGAAAGAATTATTCAGCATTGGAGCAATACAAAGGAGATGCACAGGAGAACGAACTAAATATAAATTTACAAATTATAGAACCAAAACATAACATAAATACAGAACAGATTGAAAAAGAAATCAAAGAAACTGAAGCCAATTTAGAGGATGATGAAAGTTGGGGCGATAATTTATACACTCCATAACAAAAGTCTTTTAAACGGGTAAATACGAGCTTACAGAAGTATATAAAGGAGGTACATAAACATGACAATGTATACATCAGATGCAGAGCGCATTTATTATGAAAGAAATCCAAAAGCAAAGAAACACCGTGAAAATATGGAAGATAGAAACTATAGGCTAGTACAGCTTTATAATAAAGTATTTAATGCAATAGGGAACATGAAATCGAATAAAGACTATATTCCCGTTAAAAATCTGTTAAATGCTTTTTCACATGAATGTGGAGCAGATTCTATGTCTGTATATAGGTTGTATAAGGAACTAGAAGCCAAAATACAGGAACTACTTACAGAAAACGATACAAACTTACTGAAAAAGCAAAAAGAAATTGAGGACGTAAAGAACATAACAATCACAGAACCGTTGGAAAAGCTTCAACAGCTTGAATTAGAATCAAATCAGATTCTTTACAGTTATATGTCACAACTTCATACAAATGGGATGCAAGAAAATACAGACCGTAGACGGATAGGGGCGTGGGCGAAAACTCCAACACGTGCAGAAGCAATGGCGTTACAAAAATTGATGGCATTACCGCAGTATGCAAACTATTTCAAAGAAAACCAGAAAAAAGTTATTTTTGAAAATGCACAAAACCCAGACCTTATAAAACATAAAAAAATGGTTCAACCAGTCATTGAAAAAAAGCAAGCTGAGTTAGGTTTGTTATTCATGCAAGGATTCCAGTTAAGAAATATAGAAAAACACTTTTCATCGGATTTAAAGGCGTTACAAAAGGATGGTGATGAATAATGAAAAGAACCACAGCAGATGCCATCCAAAAGACAGCAAAACAAATTTCACAGGCAAGAAGGAAAGCAAGCTTACAAAAGCGCAAAGATTACATACAATCATTACCAGTTGCACCTCCGTTGATATGTCTTAGTGAATTAGCCGAAAAGACACAGCTACCATTTCAGATGCTTAGAACATTGATTGTAATTGAAGGAAAGATTCCGTACATAATGGTAGGTAAAAAGTATTTTGTCAACTACTCTCATTTCATCAAATACATGGATGAATTGGACTGACAGGAGGTGAAAAACAATATGATAGAACAGGACGCACTTGCAACGTACAAGCTCTTATATGATGCATACAAGGTATCACATGAAGAAAGCTATAATTTATTACATAGAGGTTTAAAAGAAGCTTTAAACACTCTTCCAGAGGATGCAGTTATATATATGCTGATGGAGGAAGTAAAGGAACATAGAAATTGTGTAAACAATTCATAGCAATAACAAAACACAGCATGATTTTACTCTTAAATATAGGGTGTACAAACATAATATATCGCATAGTAACATAGAATTGTGTGTGAAATGTGTATGATATATAAAACAAATAGTTATTTGTCGTATAGATAAAAGTGATAGCTATTATCTCTGAGGAAGAGAACACAAAACAAAAATAATATTGATTTAAAGCAAAAGTACAGAGAACAAAAGGTATGAGAAATAATAAAACTTATGCGTTTTTGTTCCCTGTTTTTAGTTAAAAGCAAAAAAATTGTTGATACAGAAAGTTAGGAGGTAACTAAGATGAATTGTATTTTTGAAATAAAAATGGAGCATATAAATGGAAAAACTTACCGAAAGGGATTTAAATTATGTAATAGATAATGGTATTATAGATGCAGCATATATACAAGAGTATATACAGAGAATGAAACGAGAGGAAATTTTAAAACAACATTCCAGAAAAATATCACAAGGAAAGGATGGAAAGTGGAGAACATACATAGATGATGATACGCACCCTAAAGGTTTTAGAATGATTAAAAGAACGACAAAAAAAGGGATAGAAGATGCGATTGTTGAGTATTACAAAGGTTGTCAGAATAAGGCTTTAACATTTAAAGATATGTATTTTAAATGGAGAGAAGTTCAAGATAAAATGGTATCTGGTAATACGGCGTATAAATATAATACAGATTACAATAGGTTTTTTAAGGACAAAGAATTTGAAAAACAATTACTGACAGAGATAACAGAAGATAAGATTAAGGTATTTTTTCATGGTTCTATTAAGGAGAATTGTTTAACAAAAGGAGCATTTAAAAAGCTATATGGGTATGTGGATAATACATTGAAAAAAGCATATCGAGAAAAATATATCACAGAGAATCCAATGATATATTTTGAATGTAAGCAATTTTATCGTTATTGTGAAGAGAAAGAAAAACCTATAGAAAAACAAGTATATTCCGAGGAAGAGGAACAAAAGATTATTGGTTTGTTACATTTGGAATATGAAAGAAAACCACAGTACATACCTAATTATGTTGTTGAATTAGCGTATTTAACAGGAATGAGGGTAGGAGAGTTAGTGGCTTTAAAATGGGAAGATTTTCATTTAGACGAGAAAGAGCCATATTTTGTTATAAGTAGGTCAGAAAAATATAATCGCATGACAAAAGAATATTTCATAGACAAAACAAAAAATCAGAAAGAAAGAGCATTTCCAGTTGATAATACAATAAAAGATTTTTACCATAAGATACATAAAGTTCAAATACAAAATGGTTTTATCTGTGAATGGATGTTTGCGAATGAAGAGGGAAGAATACATGCGCCCGTAGTATCATCATGTATAAAGAATAAATGTGGACAATTAGGAATACCCAAAAGGGGAATACATGCTTTTAGAAAAACTTTAAATTCACGATTGAGGTGTGAGGGAGTATCAGAAGTTATTATGTCTGCAATACTAGGACATTCAGTACAAGTCAATAGAACTTACTATACATTTGATACTTCTACAATGAAAGACAAAACAGATATAGTTGCTAAAATACATACGTGTGGGTAAAAAGGTAATAAAAGTAATAAAATCTACAAACTATATCAAAGCCGGAAACCCTTGTAAATAAAGGAAAAATCGGGGTAACAGGATTCGAACCTGCGACCTCACGGCCCCCAGCCGTGCGCTCTGACCAAGCTGAGCCATACCCCGAAGTGTTATTTCATTATAGTATAAATTGTTCTAAATCTCAATCATTCTTTTGATGTGAGAAAATGCTGTTGACAGGTTTCTGGAAAGAGTTCAAAATAACGATATGCAAATATAAATGAGTAGGATGAGGAACGATTATGGAAAATTTAATTTTCAGTTTGAATGCGACGATTCCGATATTTTTAATGATGTTACTCGGAATGTTATTCAGAAAACTGGGGTGGATGGATGAAGTCTTCGCGGCAAAGATGAACAAGTTTGTATTTTTGGTTCCGCTTCCGGTGTTGCTGTTTGAACAGCTGGCGACCGTGGATTTTTCGGAAGTATGGGATATTAAGTTTATTCTTTTTTGTTTTGTGGTGACGGCGATCAGTATTACGATATCAACTGTGATTTCACTGCTGTGGAAAGACCGGAGCATTAAAGGCGAATTTATACAGGCGACTTACCGGAGCAGTGCGGCGCTTCTTGGAATTGCTTTTATCCAGAATATTTACGGAACTGTGGGAATGGCACCTCTGATGATCATAGGAAGTGTGCCTCTTTATAATGTTATGGCGGTTGTGGTACTTTCATTCTTCAAACCGGGGAATAATTCTTTTGATAAGGTGTTGGTAAAGAAAACGCTGAAGGGGATTGTGACGAATCCGATCATTATTGGAATTGTGGCGGGATTTGTCTGGTCTGCGCTTAAGCTTCCGATGCCATTGATTTTACATAAGACGGTATCAAGTATCGGTGCGACAGCGACGCCGATGGGACTGATGTCGATGGGTGCAACATTTGAGATGAAAAGGGCAACATCGAAGATGAAGCCTACACTTGTTGCTGTGTTTATGAAATTAATTGGATTTTGTGCGATATTTCTGCCGGTGGCAGCGATGCTTGGATTTAGAAATGAGCAATTGATTGCGATTCTGGTAATGCTTGGATCCGCTACGACGGTCAGCAGTTTTGTTATGGCAAGGAGTATGGGGCATGAGGGAACACTTAGTTCCGGAGTGATTATGATGACGACGTTGTTGAGTGCGTTTACGCTTACGATGTGGCTGGATGTGTTGAGGTCATTTGGGTTGGTGTAGAGTGGAAAAATTTTGACATATTTATGATTGAGTGATAGTATGAATATAGAAAAAGGGTGATACCGATAGACGGTTAGCCCGCTTAACTATTTAGAATATCAAAGATAGTCGCCTAGTTTGCAGACAGGGGCGGCTATTTTTGTGACTTATTATAATCTTTGCCGAATGTGTATCCGGCACAAAAGCAGCTGATGCCAAAGCTTGCAACTGCAATGAAATCCAAAATACTCATTAGCTTAGCCCTCCTTTCCAGTGGATTCCGTTTCAGGTTTCTATGTAATCAGAGGGGGAAGTCCACAGTCCCTCTGGTGAAGGACTAACCGCCTACCGTTATGGTAGCACCCGTGAGTTGAGTATAGCAGTATGTGGGGGAGGTTGCAATTGTGTAAAAGGGAGATTTTGGCGCGGAGGGGCGCGAAGGCGCTGGCGCTGTTCGCTTGGGAGGATGGTGCCAGGGGCGGGGAAGGCGCTGGCGCTGTTCCCCTTGGAGATTGGTGTGTTTTAGATAAGAAAGTTTGTTGGTCGAATGATTTAGGGGAGGAGCAGTGCACCACAGCTCGTGAACCTGGCGGTTCATTCGCTGTGCGAGCTATCGCTCTATCAAAATAAAAAAATAGCCAAATTTTCATGCGAGCATGAAATTTGGCTATTCCTTTATTTTGGCACTGCTCTATCTGAGGACAAAGTACTGTTCATACCACAGTAAGAATGAATATACGGTATAAATCTTTCTATGATAATTTCCGACTTTATTCTTATGATCTTCCAGCCATTTCAGCAGTAATTCCTGATTGAAGAATTCGGATACGAAGTCTTTCTGGAACATTTCTTTTACTTTATTATAGTATTTATCTTCTCGGAGCCATACTCTGAATGGTACGAGGAATCCGAGTTTTTTACGTTTTGCCCAGTCCATTGGGATGTGGGAGAGGGCGGAGGTACGGAAGGCTTTTTTGGTTTCCATGCCGTCTACGCAGTATTTGCTGTCAATGCTGCGGGCGAGTTCCCAGACTTTTTTATCGAGGTATGGTACACGCAGTTCGAGGGAGTGTGCCATTGTCATCTTATCTGCTTTGAGTAGGATGTCGTGTGGCAGCCACAGATGCATATCGAGGAAGAGCTTTTTATGAAGGTCGTCCTGATCTTTTACCTGGTCGAAGTACGGTTTGGTTACGTCCTGGTAGCGCATCTTGCTCTTATATGCAGGAGAGAGTACTTCATCTGCTTCTTCGTTATCCATGATGAATGCCTGGCCGATGTAGGAATCTTCTACGGAAGTTGCATTTCTCTTGAGGAAGTTAAGTCCTCTCTTGTCTGGCTGGTGTTTTGCCCAGTCTCCGAGTTTTTTACGGATAGATGCCGGTACGATCTTGCGGTACATATCACCGGATTTGCTTGGGATATATGTCTCGTATCCACCGAACATCTCGTCTGCGCCTTCTCCACTTAAGACTACTTTTACATCTTTGGCTGCGAGCTGTGACAGATAGTACAGCGGTACAGCGGAAAGGTTGGCATGTGGTTCATCGGAATGATACTGAACCTCCGGCAGAGCATCGAAAAATTCGTCAGAAGAGATTTCTTTCTTTGCATTGCTCATATGAAGGATATCGCACAGATCCTTGGAGAAGGTTGTCTCATCGAATCCGCCGACTTCAAATCCTACGGAATAGGTCTTCATCGGTTTTACAGTAGATGCGATGTAGCTTGAATCAACACCACCTGAAAGGAAAGATCCTACTTCTACATCAGCAATCTGATGGTAATCAACAGAATCCTGAATTGTCTCACCGATGAGTTTTACTGTCTCGTCAAAGCTGCGGTCTTTCTTTGCATAAGTCGGATCGAAGTATTTTGTTTTCTTAAGTTCTTTTCCATCATAAGTGAAGTATGTTCCCGGTTCTAGTTTGAATACACCTTTGAACATGGTTTCAAGAAGTGGGGTGTACTGGAAAATCAGGTACATCTTGAGGGCATCTTTGTTGACCTCTTTATGGAAATGTGGGTGAGCCAGGAAGGACTTGATCTCAGAACCAAATAAAAGGCTTCCATTCATCTGTGCATAGTAGAATGGTTTGATTCCGAAGTAGTCTCTTGCCCCGAATAAGTTGTGAGTTTCTTTATCGTAAATTACAAATGCGAACATTCCGCGGAGCATAGAAGCAATTTTTTCGCCATAGGTTTTGTATCCCTGAAGAATAACTTCTGTATCGGAGTTTGTCTGGAACTGACATCCGTGTTTCTCAATCAGTTCTTTACGGATTTCCTGATAGTTGTAAATCTCTCCGTTGAAAATAATGACATGTTTGCCATCTGCACTGTGAATCGGCTGAGATCCGCCTTCAAGGTCGATGATACTTAGACGGCGGAAGCCAAGGGCTACATAGTCATCAACAAAGCTTCCCTTGCTGTCAGGTCCGCGGTGGGCAATGCGTTCACCCATCTGGTCGATGACTTCTTCTCTATTAAAATCGCCGGCGCCATAATAGCCTGCAAATCCACACATAAATTGCACATCCTTTCTGAATTGATACATATTAAAAATATTATAGTAACTTAATTTTGCCTGTAGATTTATTTATTATACCATAGTCTATATAAGATTAACAAGGGATAAAAACCGGAAAGGAATATCCAATAAAATAAGTAGGATATTCCTTGCATATTTTTTACAGGTGTTATATAGTGAAAAATGCGGATAAATGCGTAAAAGCCGGCAAAGAAAAGGGGAATCCGGGAAATGGAAAAGGTAAAAACTTTCCTGGCAGATATATCTGATCTGCTTAATGAGAAAAATTATCAAAAAATTTATGAAAAAGTTCCGGCGTTCAGACAGGAAAAAGCAGACCGGCTGAAGCACAGGGAGGATCAGGCTCAAAGCGTGGGTGCATGGTATCTTTGGATGAAGATACAGGAGAGACACAAGATACCGCAAGATGCAGGGCAGTCCTTTAATTTATCACATTCTGGGAAATATGTTCTGTGCAGCGCAGGCGTATCCGGAGAGAGGGTAGGCTGCGACATCGAATGCATGCGGAAATATCATGAAAGGCTGGCAGAAAAATATTTTTGTTCTTCTGAATATGAGAGAATCCGGAATGCAGATGAAGCAGAGCGGACGGAAATGTTTTACCGCTACTGGGTTTTAAAAGAAAGCTTTTTAAAAGCGACGCGCAAAGGTCTTGTGATGGGATTGAATACCAGCGAGATCCAGATTCCGAAGCAGGGAGATCCGTTTTTTTTAAGGCAGCCGGAAGAGATCCGGGAAGCTTATTATTTAAAAGAATATCAGACAGATGGAGCAAGGATTGCGGTGTGCTCAACGAATCCGAATTTTGACGAAAATATTTTGGATATGACAGATATTTACAAAAGAGAAATGATTGTGGAACTTAAAGATTGAAAATAAGCCAATGAAACAAGAAGTGGATTGGTTAAGAGTTTACAGGTATTTTATGAGAGAAGAAGGAGAAGAAGATGCTTACACAATTTTCGAGAACAGAACTGCTTCTTGGCAAAGAGGCGATGGATAAACTGAAGAATTCAAGAGTTGCCGTATTTGGAATCGGCGGAGTCGGCGGTTATGTATGTGAGGCACTGGTACGAAGCGGAATCGGGGCATTTGACCTGATCGATGATGACAAGGTATGTCTGACCAATTTAAACCGTCAGATCATTGCAACTAGAAAGACGGTAGGGAAATACAAAGTAGATGTTATGAAGGAGAGAATGCTGGAAATCAATCCGGACGTGAATGTGCGGATCCACAAATGCTTCTTCCTTCCGGAAAATGCAGATGAATTTCCGTTTGATGAGTATGATTATGTAGTTGATGCAGTTGATACGGTGACTGCAAAGATTGAGCTTGTCATGAAATCGCAGGCAATGAATGTGCCGATCATCAGCAGTATGGGAGCCGGAAACAAGCTGGATGCAAGTGCATTTAAAGTGGCGGATATCTATAAGACACAGATGTGTCCGCTTGCAAAAGTTATGCGCCGGGAGTTAAAGAAGCGTCATGTTAAGAAGTTGAAAGTTGTTTATTCAGAAGAGAAACCGACCAGACCAATCGAGGACATGGCAATCAGCTGCAGAAACCATTGTATCTGTCCGCCAGGAGCAGAGCATAAATGTACGGAGAGAAGAGATATTCCGGGAAGTGTGGCATTTGTGCCATCTGTAGTCGGACTGATTATCGCAGGGGAAGTAGTGAAGGACCTTTGTGCAAAATAAAAATAAAATCGCGGGCGCCCCTGCGGGGCGCATATCAAAACCAGGCATTTGCTGTCAGAACTTGCAGCAAATGCCTGGCTTTTTTGTTTCATTTTTTTTCACAGATTTTCCGGAAAATCTTATACGATCTGTATCGGAGATCAGGAAACAGAGGTAACTCTGGAGAGTAATTATACAGAGCTTTAAACTTAAAAAAATCTAAACTTGTCGGAAAAGACTGTTTTCTCATGAAGAAATATGTTAAAGTAAGGCTGAAATATGCGTAAAAAGGAACAAACATTAACGAGATGTCGTTTAAGGAAGGAAGAACCATAGACATATGATGAGAGAAGACAGGAAAAGAGCGGAGCAGCACCAGAAAAAAATAGCGAGGCGCAAGCGGGAAGTACAAAGGATGAAAAGAAAGCTATATAAAGCAGGCATTCTTGCAGTAGCAGGAATTATCGTGTTGGCTGTGATCCTGATGCTTTGTGGAAGTGGAAATGCAAAGAAATCTGCAAAAAAGACATCCTCTGCCAAAACAAAGACAGAGACAGAAACAAAGACACCAGAAGAGATAGAAGCTGAGAAAGTCCAGGAGGTGCTGGATTCTGACCAGTATAAAGACCAGCTGGGCGAATTATATAAGAAAAACCCGGAGACGAAGGAAATCATTCTGAACAGAGAAAAGTATTCCGATGATCTGCTGACATGGCTGTTTGATCATCAGGAAGCACTGCAGTGGGTGATTGATTATCCGGAACAGTCAGCACGATCAGAGGAAGAACTCAGTGCGCAGGGACTTCAGGCGGTAGATTTGAAAGATTACAGAATCCAGAACCATATTCCGGTATATTTCCAGTGGAGCGAAGTATGGGGATATGCATCTTATGGTTCCGAGAATATCGGAATGGGTGGATGCGGACCGACCAGCCTTTCCATGGTGGCGACAGGACTTACAGGCAATACTTCATTTACACCGAAGTATGTGGCAGATATGAGTGTCAATATGGGATATTATGTAGATGGAGTCGGAACAGACTGGACGCTTATGACTGCAGGAGCTTCAGAACTTGGAATAAACTCTGCACAGCTTACAAACTGGTCAGAAGACACTCTCAAATCCGAACTTTCGGCAGGACATCCGATCATCTGCAGTATGGGACCGGGTGATTTTACAAACCAGGGACATTTTATTGTCCTTTCCGGGCTGACAGAGGAGGGCAAGGTACTGATCAATGATCCGAACAGTAAGATCAACAGCCGTAAGAAATGGGATCTGAATACAATTATAAATCAGATGAATGCAGCGTGGTCATTCTGGGTATAAAAATTTGGAAAAAGTGCAGGAGAATTGGACAAATTCCCTTGCGCTTTTCTTTTATTTATGATATAAATAGATATTGTCGAGAGACAAAATGGGTGGATTCCCGAGTGGCCAAAGGGGACAGACTGTAAATCTGCTGCAATTTGCTTCGGTGGTTCGAATCCACCTCCGCCCATTGATGCGAGGTTGAAAAGACAGTGCAGAGCGCGTATGCTTTTCGCAAAAACCGTATGAGCATCTCTTGCCGCAGTGGCGGAACTGGCAGACGCCCGGGACTTAAAATCCCGTGGGTAGTGATACCCGTACCGGTTCGATTCCGGTCTGCGGCATTAGTAAAAAGTAGGAGAAACGTTGAATTTACAGCGTTTCTCTTATTTTTTTGCTTCAAAAAGTTTGAACACCTTTGAACACTTTATGATGAAATACCAAGATTCTGAAAAGCAAGCCTGTCATTCTTCCTCTTATTGACATTCCGCAAGTAATGCAATGTTGTAGCTGTCTCACTATGCCCCATTAAATAACTAAGGGTTGTAAGATTATTTCCGTCAAAAGCTGTTGAAGCATTGTAAAAGCGGATTTTATGACTGGAATGATAAGGAACACCGGCTTCTTTGCAATATTTCTTCAAACGGCGATTAAAGCTGTCTGTTGTCATAATCTCGCCGTTGGGTTCAAAGACATATATTCCATTTGGATTTAATTCCTTTGCTTTGTGAAGAATTTTAAGTGCTTCGTCTGTAAGGAACTGTTTACGGAATCCATGAGAAGTATTTCCTTTCATTTGATTTACTACTTTTACTTTTCGGCTTGAGAATGTTAAATCATCATTCAATGTACGTTCACAGGTCGCCTGTCTGTGAAGATATACAAGCCTGTTATTGTAGTCAATATCTTCCCAACGGATAGCTTTTGTTTCTCCAACACGGATAAACAGATAGAAAGATAACTGTATTGCAAGAGAATATGGCTCTATGATACACCGAAGATAATTTAATAACTTATGCGTATCATCACGAGAAAATACATTGTCACTTTGTACTTCTACTGGCTTATAGGTAAACTGTTTGAAATTCACATCAGAGACAGGATTATGTGATATAATTTCTTCTTCGATCGCATAACTCATTACTCCATTCAAAACAGAACGGGCATTACTGACTCGCTTGTGCGTGAACTGTCGGTCTTTTGTAGCTTCTCTGAAAAAGCGGATAAGCGTGATTGGTTTGATTTCGCCTATCTTCATTTTAACAAGTTCTGTATCTTTGAAAAATCTATTCCATTCAGATACATACTCTTGAATTGTTTTTGCTTTTACGGAAGTATAATCTCTTTTATACAAAAGCCATTCAACATATAATTCTTCCAGTGTGACATTCTGACGGTTTTCAGCTTTCTGCTTTTCGAGATAAAATCTGATGATTTCTTTTTCAAGGTTCTCTTTACTCTTCCTCTTAACAGGACGGCGTTTGTTAGGTTTGGTTTCATCGGGTAAATAAGTACGCCAGCTTTTTTCTGATTCCGAGTAATAAATTTCATATTTGTGATTCTTCAAGATTTTTTTATTTGCCATAATTTTAAAATCTTTGAAGACTTCATCTGTGCTCATGTTAGCACAGGTGGCTAACGTATTCAATAATGTTATATCTGAAAACGTAACGGGATTATCCATAAGATTCCCCCTTTACGCAAGGATTTTCTTTTTTAATTTTGATGTAGATAACACTGCTGTCCTTTAAGCATGAACCAGTAGATAAGAAAGCGTTGGTATCGTAAATTTGCCTTGTGTATTCTTTCTGAAAGACGATATTTTCTTTTTGTAAGTCATGTAAAATGTCTTCGGTCAGCATGACTTTTGTTTCGTGTGGAACTTTCAGATTTTGAGATTTAAAAAAGGCTTTTTTCTTATGTTCTTTCAAATCAAGGTCTTTTCCAAAATACTTGCTAAGATAACGACCTCTGTTTTCTTTGCTGTCTACATCAATGCGATTGATTTTAATAAATCCATGTGACCATAAATTCTGTAATTTTTCTTTTGCTATATACGGAAAATCAAAGAAAATAACATGATAATGGATTGCTCCACGCTTCTGTTTCTCCCACGTTGCAAGGTATTTTAATAACTGGGTTTTGGTATGATACAAATAATAATTTAATCGCTGGATAAAATACTTAAATTCTCTGTTGGTTATCAGGATTTCCTGAATGTTTTCTTTAAATGTCAGTGTTACAAATTTTGTTCTGTTATCAAAGTTGCAGTCAACAATACGGGCAATATCCCAACGAGCCTGTTCGTAATGCTTCTGCTTGCGTTTTAAACTGTCATATTGCTTATGAGCTGACATTTCATCAAATTTTTTTCGGTTACTTATGTCTGTTAAATCTGCCTTTTCTTTCGAGTGAATAAAAATAGGGTTTTCGTAAATATATACTTCTTTTGTAGTAGGAGTTTCAATGATTTTCGTATTGTATGCAAAACACTCTTTTGTTTTGCTCACGAATATCACCTCATATCCCAATTTTTGTAATGAATGTTCCGATTGTTTTCGGAAGATGTTGTTTTATATATCAAGTATAGAGGTCAGCCAGTTCAGCACCTATGACGTTGTCCGGCACTGACTGGCTGACATAGTAGGGAAATTATTTCATTTCCACTTTTCTGATATTGGAAGCTTCTGCTTTGACAGAAAGACGTCCATTATAGAGACTAGCCCAAGTATGTAAGCCATCAAATGAGACTGGAATCTGCCCTTTTTGTTCAAGTTCCTCGTTGGTAACAATCGCTGTGTTGGCTTTAATGCCTACTTTGACTTTCTCAAACTTTAATTTTGGAAGAAGAACTGTATAGTAGAATCCTAATTTTTCTTTTGTAGAAAAGTCTATCCAGTCGGAAACTTCTACTAACTGAAATTCCTCTTGCAGTTTGTCTGGATTTAAAATAAAGTCATTTCCTCTAATCATCGTTTCACCTCCTTACAGATATCTGATTATCAGATATTAAGATAATCTTATGATAAAACAAGCGTTGCAGAATGTCAATAGAAAATATCTGAATATCCGATAAAAAGATTGACAGAGAAAATTTGATGAAATATAATGTGCTTATAAAGGAGGTTCGCTATGAATAAAATAAAAGAATTGCGGAAAGAAAAGAATATAACCGTTGCGGAACTTGCAAAAGAATTAGGCATTTCACAAAGTATGCTTACGAACTATGAAAATGGAAACGGAACGCCGAGAGATGAATCTATATGGGAAAAATTATCACAGATATTCGGCGTGAGTAAAAGCCACGTTATGGGATTAACTACGGATATTGAAACAGCAAATAAGACAAAACAGTTGAAAGTGGTTGTGGATACATCTCAGCCGATCTCAATACAACCGAAGAATCAGACAGACCTTGATGTATTGATAAAACTGGATTTGATAGACAGTGAAGACATGGAAGAAGTGTCAGAATTTCTTGATAAACTGTTGGCACAGGAGAAATATGAGGGACGGAGAGAATCAAACGTTAAATATGTCGTTGAGTAGAAAATGCTTTTCAGCCGTCCACTTGCCCAGTCGACCCGCCGCCCTGTTAGGAACCGTCGCACTGGGCATCCTTGCGGAACGTTAGTTTGCGAAAATACGAACAAAAGAATATAAGGAGAGGGAATAGCCGATACTACTTCAAAAGCAGTAATAGAGTGCTATTCTTTTTTATTATATTCAATGGTTGTAGTTCGGAATGGTTTGCTATTATTGTGCAAGTAATAAGTTGGATAATAGAGCTTGATTTCCAAGGTGGTAGGCGTACCATTGATTTTGTTATGTTCATTTTCAATGTCTTTGATTAATCCATCAATTTCCCAACATTTGTAAACAATTACAGTCAATTCAGTATCTCTGGTATCTGCACTGCTAAAGGATATGCTGTTAGTAATATGATAGTCCGGCAGTCTGAGATAATTATAGAGAACGGTCAGTAAACAGAGCATTGTGATTGTTGCTATGATTTTCTTTTTCATGTACATACCTCTTTTGTGTTATTAACAAGGGACTGACTATATAGTACCTCACTATATAGTGAATTACTACATAAAGATTTAATAAATATACTTTATGTAGAGGTGCGGAACATGAATTATGGACATTTAGAATTAAGAATAGAAGAACTGTTACAAGAAAAAGGTATCAGTAAGAATATGATTTGTAAGGAACTCGATATCCCAAGGTCAAATTTCAATAGATATTGCAGAAATGAATTTCAAAGACTGGATGCAAATTTAATCTGTAAACTATGCAACTATTTTGAATGTGAAATTGGTGAGTTAATTCGATATGTAAAAGAATAAAGTGATAAATGGGTATGCGGAAATAAAAAATATTCGCATACCTTTTTAATTGAATATTTTATAAAATGGAATTATACTGTGAATAACATGAAACAGACAAATCAAAGTTTGAAGCGGAGGTATGTATTATGAATATAGGATTTTGGTCGTGTATAATTTTGGTAATACCATTTCTGATTATAGGTGTTTTATTTGCGATTTTTAAGGCAAAAGCAGCAAAATTTGTTTCAGGATTTAATTCATTTTCTAAAGAAGAACAGGCATTGTATGATAAAGCTCATATCTCTCGTGATATAAGAAATCAGTGCTTTATGTGGGCTATTATAATGTTGGCAGGAGCATTATTATCCTGCTTTTTAACCCCATATATAGCTATACCAACCTATATTATTTGGTTAGTTCTGTTTTTTAGAGAAGTCCACTTTGATAATCATAAAGCGTTTGAAAAATATTTATTAAAGTAAATTCAAGTTTGGAGAATTGAGAAAATCGGAAGTTTACAGTGAGGTGAAAGAGGTTGAATTATGTAGAATATGGAAAAGAAAACAGCGATGTAATTATCCTCTTACACGGAGGCGGTTTATCATGGTGGAATTACAAAGAGGTTGCTGAAAGACTTCAAACAGATTATCATGTGGTTTTGCCTATATTAGATGGTCATGCAGGATGTGATAAGCAGTTTACAACGATAGAGAATAATGCTTTGGATATTATAGAATTTGTAAATAGCAAATTGGGCGGTTCTGTTTTAATGATGGGAGGACTATCGCTTGGAGGGCAGATTTTGCTTGAAATTTTATCTCAACGCAAAGATATATGTAAGTATGCAATAGTGGAAAGTGTACTTGTGATACCTTCAAAATTTACATATTCTATGATTAAACCGGCGTTTGGAAGTTGCTATGGCTTAATAAAGTATAAGTGGTTTTCAAAATTGCAATTCAAATCACTACGAATAAAGTCGAATTTGTTTGATGAATATTACAAAGATACTTGTGCTATTAGAAAGAGTGATATGATTGCCTTTTTACAGGAAAACTCAGTATATTCACTAAAAGATGGCATTGGAGAGTGTGAAGCAACCGTTCAAATTTATGTTGGAGAAAAAGAAAAGCAATCAATGAAAAAATCCGCTAAAATCATTCATGAAAAATTGCAGGATAGTTTTATACAAGTTCTTCCTAATATGTATCATGGAGAGTTTTCAATAAACCACGCAAATGATTATGTGAGAAAACTATTAGAAATAGTAAAGCGAAGGTAACTTTCAGTCTTCAGCAGAGACTGAAAGCAATAGAAGATTTGAATTGACCGAGCTCTTTGAGCGAGGGATACTTCTTGTCCGAAGGGAAAGAAGGTGGAACTGAGAAGAATTAAAACAATTTGAAGTTGTGAACTTAGAATTAGAGGTGTTGAAAATGAAAATAATAATTATATTTATTGATTTACTGATGGCAACTGTTCTCTTTTTTGTTGGAAGATTTTTTATCAAATCAAGGAATACAGAAAGAAGTGTGCTGTTTTTATCAGGAGATTATACTGGATTAAACACAGAGAAAATATGCAGAGTTACTGGAAAACGGATTAAGACATGGGCAATGCTCTTTTGTCTTGGCGGTATAATTGATTTTATCAAGCTGGGCGCAGGAATAATAATAGTTTCCGTTTTTTTTATTATCTTACTTGTATTTCATTTGGTTGATATGACTATAAATCGAGACAAGTACCGGGTATAAATTCAAGTTTATCGAATTAAGAAAAACGGAATTTAAGGAGGTGCTTATAAATGAAATTAGTAGATTTAGCAACAGGTTCTGATTGGATAGTGTGGATTGTCTTTGTGATATTTGCTGTATTTTCTATTATTTTACTTTCTGGACACGGGAGTTGGTTTATTTCCGGATATAATACGGCTTCAAAAGAAGAAAAGGAAAAATATGATGAAAAGAAGTTATGCAGAACAATGGGAATTGGAATGTCTATTATAGCAATTCTTGCATTGACAATGGGCTTGCTTGAAAATATTTTGCCTGCATTTTTTGTATATATTGCATTGGGGATTATTTTGGTTGATGTCGTAGTAATTATCATTTTAGAAAATACACTATGCAGAAAGTAACAACTTTTTAGTTTGTATGCGACAAACGTTTGAACACTTTTTGAACACCGCAACCGTGATGAAGTCTTCAAAGCCCCTTTCTATCAGTATTTGAGATTAAGTAAAACGGTTCGATTCCGGTCTGCGGCA
>NZ_JAQFCE010000040.1:0-20760 GCF_027690675.1 Bariatricus sp. TF06-38A | reverse complement strand
TTTTCCGGGTCTTTCTTTTCCCATTTGGTGCGGGTATTGCGAAGCCCCCGTTCCCGGTTCCACCATGTGGGGCAGGGGATTTTTTCTTCCTCCAGCCGTCTGCGGATATAGTTCGGACCATGACCGTTTAGGGCATATCCGAAAATCAGCCGCACAATCGGGGCGGTTTCCTCGTCAATGAGCAGATGGTTTTTGTCCTCCGGGTCTTTCCGATACCCGAACGGGGCAAGACACCCGGTAAACTGTCCTTTCTGCGCTTTCAGAAGATAAGAGGAATGGACTTTCTTGGAAATATCCTTGCTGTACATCTCGTTCAGGATATTCTTGAACGGGGCAATATCGTTGTTATCACGCAGGGTGTCGATACCGTCATTCATGGCGATATAGCGGACACCGTTTCTTGGGAAAAAGTCCTCAATCAAATGCCCTGTTTGCAAATAGTTACGCCCCAGTCGGCTGAGGTCTTTCGTGATGACAAGGTTGATTTGCCTGCGCTCAATGGCTCTCAACATTCTCTGTAAATCAGGACGCTCCATATTAAGACCTGTGAAGCCATCGTCCTGATAGACTGCCACAACCTCCCATCCCTGCTTTTCGCAGTATTTTTCCAGCATATCACGCTGGTTTGCGATACTGGCACTTTCGCCTTGCAGGTCATCGTCCTTTGACAGCCTGCAATAGACCGCCGCACGATAGCCCCCGGCAAGTGCTGAACCGATTGTTCTGTATTCCATTTCGTTCATCATAGCCATTTACCCACACAATCCAGACGGTATCTGGCTCTGTTGAACCTCATCTTCATTATACTTCAAATCTTTCTTTTTAGCAAGATATTCTTTTGTATTTGTTTTGCCGTATTTCTGGGAAATCAGGCTGACGAACACATCGGTGGCGTCCAGTTCCCCGTCAAATACGGTTGTCACTTCAATCTTGGTCTTATTTTTCGCCATAGGCAGTTATCCTCCATACATGAAAATAGCCAGACAGAGAACGGTCGGCAACGAAGTCCGGCAACGGGCTTCAAAAGACCTTGCAAACAATCTCAATCTGGCGTTGATTACTATTTATACTTTTCTTTTATTTTTCTGTTGTTTTGGTTGTCAGAGAGGGAAAAAGCCCGGAAATAAGGGATTTTCCCCGGCAACCGGCTCGGCAACGGGATAGCAACGAAGTCGGCAACGGGCTGTCATTTTCAGAATGGAAGCTCCATCTGCTCTGTGACCTCCACAAAACCGTCCATAGATTTTTCGGGCGGGTTGTCGGTGTCCGTTGCCGGGATTTCACGCTCCCAGCCCTTTTGTCTGCCGTATTCCGCAAACATCCTCGGATTGGAAAAGTAGTTCCACCCGGTAATGCACTGGTTCATTATCTCGTTGATTTCCCGGATTTCCCATTGCTTCGGCTCATCAAAGGTGTGGTTTAAGGCTTCCTTGTAGAGCTGCTTGGAGCAGACCGTTTCCCCGGTGTACTTATCAAGGTAAGCCTGTATCATCCCGGCTTTGGTGTCCTCCGGCATAAAATCCCGCTGGTGTTCTTTGAGATACCGCTGCATGGCTGGGCTGAATGACAGCTTGAACATGCCGCTTCGGTAAATCTCCATTGCTTCCGCCCACATCTGGCTGATATAGGCTCTGGAAGCGGCTTCGTCCTCCAAAATGTGAACCTCGGCTTGCTCCGGGTACACCATGACCGGGATAAATCGGCGGTTGCCGGAACGGTCAAGGGGGAGAAAGTCAAGGGCGTTGGAAGTGCCGCCGAACACGCATTGACGGGGGCGGTCTGCCGGGTGAGTTTCATAGGGAATTTTGTAAACCTCTTTCTGGCGGCTTAGAAAGGACTTGATTTCCTCAATGCTCTTGGCATTGGCGGTTGCCATCATTTCCGACATTTCAATTATCCAGTGACCTTGCAGCTTGCGGTACACGTTATCATCGTCCAGCTTCCGCAAATCATCGGAAAACCACTCGTCCCGGACTGCCAGCAGCCGGAAGAAGGTGGATTTGCCAGCCCCCTGACCGCCTACCAGACACAGCATGATTTCAAACTTGCTTCCGGGCTTAAATGCCCTTGTAATCGCCCCCAGCATGAACAGCTTCAAGGCTTCATAGGTGTAATCGTCCACATCAGCTCCCAGAAAGTGCCGCAGACAGAAGCGGATGCGCTCAGTCCCGTCCCATGCAAGGCTGTTCAGAAAATCCCGGATGGGGTGGTACTTATTCTCATTCGCCACAATCCCGATGGCGGTTTCAATCTTTTTCTCACTGGTAAGCCCGTAGGTTTCCTCCAGATAGAGAAGCAGATACTTCATGTCCGTATCGGTCAGGGCTGTGCTTTCTCTGTGAAAACCGATGGGCTTTATGATGTCCTTGCGGTCGGTCAGGATGTTGTAGGCGATTGCCCCGGCAAGCACAGGGTCACGCTGGAATACGGTCAGGCAGTTCCGTATGCTCTGGCGGACGCCGCCTTTCTCGGTGGTTTCCAGAGTTGCCTTTACTTCCTCAACGCTCTGGGGCGGCTGCATGGCGTTCATGGTGTTTTTTAGTTCTTGCTGCGTCTGCGGCTGCAAGCTCTGCCATTCGCTGTTCAAGCTGTATCACATCCTTTCCGTAGTCCATAATCAAAACCGCTTTTTCCTCTGTCTCCCCGAACAGCAGCACATCCAGCAGATATTCCACATGGGCTTGCTTCTGCAAGGCTTCCACGAACCGGGGATGAAACGCTTCCTCCGGGGAGTGCGGGGCATAGTCGGTTTTCCATACCCGTAAGAGGTGTAGATAATCGGCAAGGACACGGAAGCAATGTGCCTTTGCTTCCCGGAACTGTTCTTCCGGGGATTTCTGCCGGGGCTTGGGCTTCCTTGCCCTGCCCGGTGGCTTCCAGTCCTCATAGGCAAGCCCGAAGTCACTCGCCAACTGTGCGGCGGCTTCCTTTTTCCCCAGCCCGTACAGGGCAGCTACAAAATCAATCACATCCCCATCTGCACCACATCCGAAGCAGTGGAAACGCTTGTCCAGCTTCATGCTGGGGGTCTTATCGTTGTGGAACGGGCAGCAAGCCATCCCGTTTCTGTTTACCCGGATTCCGTAATGCTCCGCAGCCTGTCTTGTCGTAACGGACTGCTTCACAGCTTCAAATACATTCAAATCAATTCCTCCTTGTAAAAAAGAAAAGGCACTTATCATTCTCAATCTGAAAATGGCAAGTGCCTGTTAAAGTTCCATATCCTGTTGTTTGTGTTTCGTCTGCGCCGGGGCGTTTTTCTGTGCTTTCTTCTCGTCAGCCTTATCCTGCAAGACTTCTTTGAGGGGCTGCTTCTTGGGCGGCTCTTTGCTTTCCTCTGTGCCGGGTGTGGCTTTCCGTACCCAGTAGCGGATGTCCCGCAGCTTCTTCAAATCTTCCTGCACCTCGGTCAACGGTACTTTCAAGTCTGCGATTTCGCCCACAAGCTTCGCCTGTTCCTGCAAAAGCTCCTTTTTCGTGCTGTCCTTATCATCCGGGTGCTTGGCAAGGTAGGCACTGGCTTTCTCAAACCGGGCAACCTCCGGGTGTTCCAGCTTGAATTTTTCCTTAGTTTTCTTGAAAAATATCTTCTGGTATTTCTCATAAACGGGCTTACATTCCTTACAGTCCGTCCGGGCGGCAAGGATAGCGTCAATCACGTTGCTGCGGGTTTCCTTTGGCTTCATCTGCTTTCGGTAGTCGGCGGCAGATTTCCCGGACGTTTCTATAAAGTTTTCCAAATCCTCCACGGTGGAAAGTCCCTTTCTCTGAAGATAGGACAGGGCTTCGCTGACTGCCTTTAAGTCTTTGGAAGTTCCACGGTTTTGTCCCGCCCGTGTCCAGTCGCTCCGTTCTGCCTTTCGTACCTCCATGTACTTCATCAACAGATTGGGAAGAAATACCGCTTCCTCCGCAGCTTTTTCCGCAAGCAGTTCTTTTCGTTTTTCACTAAGCTCGATAATCCAGCCTTTGAGATTTTTAATAAGCTGCCGGATAGACTTCATCAGGCTGTTGGCGGCTTTGATTTCCCGGTTCAGATTTCCGATGTTGGTCTGAATCCCTCGCTTTTCCATCTGCCGGACAGCAGCACCCTCATGGACGGTAGGGATAATATCAAGCCCCTGTCTTTCATAAGAACGGAGATCCACCCGCTCCGGGCGGTTGTTGGCTTCCAGATAGCGGTTCTGGATGATCTCCCATTCATGCCGCCAGATTTCACAATACTTGCGGTCGTTCCAGTCAACCGTATCTTCCTTGTGACTTTTCCATCTGCCGGACGGAAGTTTTATCCGTTCCCCGTTCTCGTCAAGGTCATAAACCTTGCGGCTCTTGGGAAGCCATTTCCCATGTTCATCCATTGCCCGCATAGTCAGCATGACATGAGCGTGAGGGTTTCCGTCCCCTTTGTCATGGATGGCAAAATCCACGCACATTCCTTTGGAAACAAACTGCTGATTGCAGAAATCCCGGACAAGGGCGGCGTACTGGTCGGGCGGTATCTCTCTGGGGATGGTAAGCACCCACCGCCTTGCAAGCTGGGAATTCCATTGCTTCTCCACCGCTTCGGCGGCGTTCCATAAAGTATTGCGGTCTGCATACGACCGTGGGGCATTTGCCGGAAGCAAGATTTCATTGTGGACGATACCACGCTTTTCCGGGTAGTGCTTCACTTCCTGATCGTATCCACAGAACAGCTTTTCGCCGCTCTGGTAGGCAGCGGCGGCAACCGCAGACTGCTGTTGGCTTCGCTGCACAATCGAGATTTCGTTGTGTGGACAGGGCATTTCGTGTCCCTCCTTTCGGTAATTGGTGGATGGGGTGGCGTTTTACCACCTCATTTGGGGCAGAAAAAAAGCAGGAGACCTTTTCAGATTTCCTGCTCGGTGGTGCCGCCGGTGGGCGGCTGGTATTCAGTTTTGAAAGTTCGGGTCAGGGTGGCCCGATGATGAAATAAAATATCTGCATGAAGATTATTCAACTTCTTTTAGTAATTCTTCAACAGAAATACCGTAAAGTTTTGCAAGTGCAAAAAGATTTGATGTGGAAGGGTCGGATGTTCCATTTTCCCATTTTGAAACAGCCTGCCTGCTAACACCAATCGTTTCAGCAACAAATTCCTGCGTCATTTTGCACTGTGTTCTGTGTACTTTGAGTGCTTCACCCAACGATTTCCTCACTACGGATTTTTCCTGCCGTACATCTTTTGAATGGATATATTTGAGTAATGCACGAACAATAAGGGTAAGCAAACCAACAAAGATACATAAGAAAATTATTCCAACGATTATCATAAATACGGTTACTTTCATTTGACCACCTCCTAATGTTGCTGTTGGCTTCATTTCTCTGTACGGATATATTTAAGCAATGCACGAATAACAAGGATAAGCAAGCCGACAAAGATACATGAGAAAACTATTCCGACTACAATCATAATGATGTTTACTAACATTTGGATGACCTCCTTTCTTTGTTGGCTTTATTCTATCTGAATTACCGTGTTGCTACCACCAACTATCAAGCAATTATCAGTTGCATATCGGTTGCACAATGATAGCGTTCTGTTTTTTGACCTTATTATACTAAATTACCGTAGATAAGGATAGCTCGACTGATAAAACTTGCTGGACGGGAACAGCTTGCAGCGCAAGGTGTTTCCGGGCGGCAAGTCCACAAAAGGGTAGCTGGCGACAGCCAGCGCAGGGGAAGCGTAGCGTCCCCTGTATGATTTGGAGCAGACCATGACTGCGGAAAATCACAGCCCTCCGGCGAGGAGCCTTCGGAGAACGCAATGCACCAACCTTTGGGTGGTGTATAATTGCGCCCTTAGTAAACTAAGGGGGTTCCGGCATCTCCCGTTCCAGCAGTTTTTTCAATAGTTCCTGCGTGTCCTGTCTGTGAAAAATGAGTTTCAACAACAGCATGACATCATCATCTGTCAGGCGTTCCGGCTCTTGCAGAAAACTTTCCAGCATACCGCCACGGGTACAGAGCCGGTGCGTCCGTTCCTTTCGGGTAAGCTGTTTCAACTGGTGCTGCAATGCCTTTTCATCATTGATGGCTTTCCGCAGTTTCTTTTCGCTTTTTTCCAACTCCCGATTGAGTTTTTCCAGCTTTGAGGTATCAGGCAAGGGCAGCGTCCTCCTTTCCCGGTATCAGCACATAAATCCGGTTTGGTTCTCCAATGCCCTGACGCACCCGCATGATAAGTCCGGCAGTTTCCAGTTCATTCAGAGAACGCTTGACCGTCATGGAGCTGCGGGACAGGACTGCGGCAATGGCTGTGACAGGGAAGCAGACAAAGAGGATTCCGTTCTCGTCCTCCTGCCCTTTGGAGAGCATAGCGTCCAGCATCCGGCAGTACATGACCTTTGCGGTGCTGCTGACTGGAAATCCTGTCAACGCTCTGGGAAAAGGCATACAGGGCGGCAATGGTGTGTCTATCGTCATAAATTCAAAATTCATTCTGTGTGTTCCTCCTTTTTCTTTGCTCGTTTGGATAAATAACAGGGGCAGTCAATCACAACCGCCCGGAAGCTCTGCTTGCACCCATGCTGGCATTTCCGGCATAATTCGTTGTAAGTGACACGCCCCCGGTCATTGAGGTAAAAGGAAAGCTCATACTTCCTCTTTTTGCTCATTCTCGGCATATTGCGCTTCCTCCCGTTTTAGTGTATGGTTTCGGGGCGATTTTCGGTAAAATTACAGCCATAGAGCCGCTTAAAATCTCCCGAAGTATCAGCGATAGGGTAGACTGTCCCCCTATCAGATTGTTGTGTTTCGGTATCATTTCGGTGTCAGTTCGCCAGTTCTCCCCGGTGTCGTTCCTCCCCTGAATCTCACAGCGGCGTATCGCTCCCTTTGGTACGCTCGTTTTGGTCAGGGTTCCTCCATATCCCTGCCAAAATTCATGGCGCTACATCGCCGGGGAAGCATATCCCACACAGGCTGGTCATTCGATTGGAATAATCCATCGATGAACTACCTGTATCATAGAACATTTTTGTGCCCTGTGCCGTATGTCCACAAAGTAGGAATTAAGGGTAAAAATCAGAAATTTCCACGATTACGGAAAGTGTGATATAATCCAGATAAGCGGCAGCAATGAAACCGTTGGAAAGGAGCGTGTGCCCATGAAAGGAGCAACAAGCATACAGGAACGCCTTTGGGAACTCCGCAAGGACAAAGGCTTAAATCTGGAAGAACTATCAAAACTAACGGGTATTTCTAAATCAGCCCTTGGCAGTTATGAAAAAGAAGATTTTAAGGAAATCAATCATGGCAACCTTATCACGCTGGCAGACTTCTATGGGGTTTCCGTCGATTATCTGCTGTGCCGGACAGAGAACAGGGAGCAGATCAACACGCCACTGACGGAGCTGCATTTGAACGATGAAATGGTTGCACTTCTGAAAAGCGGTCGGATCAACAACCGTCTGCTCTGCGAACTTGCCACCCATAAGGACTTTATCAAGTTTCTTGCGGACATTGAGATTTATGTGGATGGGATTGCCACCATGCAGATTCAAAACCTCAACACCCTTGTCGATACTGTCCGACATGAAATCATAGAACGGTATCGCCCTGGCGAAGATGACCCACATTTGAAAGTGCTGCAAGCCGCCCATATCAGTGATGATGAATATTTCAGCCACATGGTTCTGGATGACCTAAACCTGATTATCCGGGATATTCGGGAAACCCATAAAAAGGATAGTGAGAGTGCGCCCCAGACCACTGTTGCCAATGAACTGAAAGAAAATCTGGAAGCGGTCGAAAATTTCAAGGGCAGCCGTTTGGAAAAACTGGCAGTGCTTTACTGCAAGCAGCTCGGTATCAACTATAAAAATCTGTCAGATGAAGAATTTCGCTGGCTTATTCGGATTCTCCAAAAATCAAAGAAAACGGGAACGCCTATCAACCAGAGAAAAAAACGGTAAAGGAAAACCGCTGTTGCATGGTTTGTTGGATTCCATGTAGCAGCGGTTTGTGCTGTGGTTATTACTTCATTCGTTTTCTTAATATTCGGCGATAATTTGTTTCTCCCTTTGGTGCGTCCTGTATAATTTCCAACACACCATCTTCAAGCATTTTATCAATGCGATTGGAAATCCATACATCACTAATTCCAAGTTGATATTTTCCTAAAACATTACCTATGACAATAGCCATTTTGAATTGCTCTGGCTGTTCCGCAATTTCACGAAGAATGAAACTATCATATATATCTTCTGAAACGCTTTGCAATTTACCATTTAACATTGCACGCAAAGGTGCATTTTCATTTTGAAGTTGATTCCATTTCATAGCACAAGCTGAAAGAAATACAGGATTAGCTTTCTCTTGTAGAGTTATATAGTTTCCCCATTCGCCAGGAGAGACCTCGCCCCATGCTATTTTGGATGTCATAGTATTTTCTTTTCCATATTCCCATGTAGGTAACTTAACCAAATAAATTGTTGTCTGGCAGTTTAAGGGTTGAAGTTGTTTCATAAGCCAATACATACCACAAAGCTCATCTGGATTATAGCTATACCAAATGCGAATTTCTTCCCCAGCTACATATCGTTCAATCACTGAGGTCAATGTAGTTTTAATTTTCTGTATTTTTTCTTCAACCTGATAATCTAAATCCTCTACAAAGCAGACAGACAGCATTTTCTTGAAAACATTTTTCCGCTGTTCGCCAATTCCATTATCAGAAATATCTCCCACACTAAGAGCCATATCAAAACAATAAACATCACAGCTCTTGCCTCCCAATGGAATAGCATTCTCCCAAGCAATGCGTTCTTGTTCCTGTGCTTGAAGCTGTGCTTTTTTCATTTCATCTGAAGATGGAACACTCCCGTCTTCATGCCTCATAAATATTGAAACAGCACTTCCTCTATACTTTCCCTTGCCGTAAGTTTGGGCAATTTTCAAACTTCCACAGGCACTTTCACCAAATACAATTTCAATCATCTTATATACCTCCGATTTAATTGCTCCCGTTATGAATAAATCATCTCATGCAAAACAATTTCTTCTGCCCGGTTATGAATGTTATTGCAACGCTGCACCCATTCCATTTGGTGGGTACGCTTCAATTCCTCGGTTACGCCCTCGGCAGTTTTCATCTGCTCCATGATGGTGTCTAACCGTTCCTGTGCCTGTTCGTTCAGGTCTGCAAGATATGTCCACAATTCCCCGGTCAGTATCAATGTATTCAATCTGGCTGGGTGGACTTCCCTTAAATATTCCCGGTGCATCCGTCCGTACTTTCCGATAGGGCGGTGTTCCTCCGGCAGTTTCAAGTCCGGGATGTAATAATCTCCGACAAGGATATAATCAATTCCGTTTTCCGTTATTCTTGGTTTCAATTCGCTCATGTTCCTTACCTCCTGTGGAAGCAGGCTCGTCTGGTACTAACTCAATCACATCGGTAATCTCACAATTCAGCGTTTCGCAGATACGGGCTAATGTATCCATGCTGATGTGCTTTCCCTCTTTGCTCATGTTGGCAATCATATTTGTTGTCATACCAGCGGCAAGCCTTAAATCCTCTTTTCTCATATCACGCTCTAACAGTGTGTGCCAGAGTGGCTTATAGCTGATGTGCATATTGTTTTCCTGCCTTTCTATCTATACCACCGGGGCGGCTGCCCCGGCAGGAACTTTTCTCTTATTATAGCACCAATCTTGTGAAATCACAATTTATTCTTGTAGCCTGCCGCTGATACCGTCTGGATTGTGCTTTTCCTTTCGTTTTTTGTTCCAACTAATTAGCCATGAGCTGTTTCATACCCTGGCTTTTTACTGATGTGCGATAAAGAAGTAATAGAAGTGTAAAAAATTTTGCCGTTCCTATCCGGCACTTGGCCATTGTGTCGGATAGGTCGGGCGTTAGGCTTCGGGCAAGTCAATCTTGCCGACAAAGCTGTAATAAATCTCAATGTCCTGCCTGCGGGTGCCGTTCTCGTCATAGCTGCACTCATGCACGACGATTTTCTCAATCATTTCCCGCAAGAGGGTGGGGGTAAGTTCCTCAAAGGCAAGGTGCTTTCGGACAATCCCCATAAACTTTTCCGCGTTGACGGTGGCGGCCTGCGACTTGGAAAGTTCCTCCTGTAAAGCGGCGGCGCGGTCTTTCAGTTCCCGCTGTTCCTGCTCATAGTCTGCCGACAGTTCCATGAAACGCTCGTCGCTGATTTTGCCGTTCACATTGTCCTCATACAGCCGCTTGATAATGCGGCTCACTTCGGCAATACGCTCCTGCGCCTGTTCAAGCTGCTTGGTGGCTGCGGCGGTCTTTCTCTTGCCGCCGATCTCGTTCTGCTGGATAAGCAGCTTCACAAAGCGGCTCTCATGCTTGGCGGCGTATTCCGTCACTTGTCGGAGATTGGAGAGGACGCCAGCGGTCAACAGGTCTGTGCGGATAAAGTGTGCCGTACAGTCGCGGGTGCGCTTCTTGTAGCTGCCGCAGATGTAACAGTCCTGCTTGCGGTTCTTGTTCTGATACCGCTGCTGGTACATCACATGGCCGCAGTCGGCGCAGAACAGCATACCGGAGAACAGCCCCACTTCATCATAGCGGTTCGGGCGTTTGCGCTGCTTGCGTAACTCCTGCACGCGCTCCCATGTTTCCCGGTCTATGATAGGCTCATGGTGGTTCTTAAAAATGGCCTGCTTCTCCACGGGGTTCTCTACACTGTGCTTGACCTTGTAAGAGGGCTTTTCCGTCTTGAAGTTTACCAGACAGCCGGTGTACTCCCGGTTTTCGAGGATATGAACGACGGTGTTCGTCGCCCATTTGCACTCATAGCCGGGGTGGTAGCGGCGGGTGCTGCCCGTCCTGCGGTATTCCAGCGTCCCCGGCGTTGGGATTTGCTGCTCCGTAAGCATACGGGCAATCTTGGTCGGGCCATTTCCGGCAAGGCAAAGCTGGTATATCTGCTGGACAACCGGCGCGGTTTCCCCGTCAACGATATAGTTCTCGTCCTCGTCCATGAGGTAGCCATATACCGGCTTGCTGGTAACAGGCTTTCCACTCATGCCTTTTGCTCGTTTTACTGCTTTGATTTTCTTGCTCGTATCTCTCACCAGCCATTCGTTGAACAGATTTCGCAGAGGGGTAAAATCGTTGTCCATGCCGCCGTTTGCGCTGTCTACATTGTCGTTGACAGCGATAAAACGCACTCCCTTTTGAGGGAACAGCATTTCCGTGTAAAACCCTACCTGCAAGTAGTTTCGCCCTAACCGGCTCATGTCCTTGACGATGACCGTACCCACTTTCCCGGCTTCAATGTCTGCAAGCATGGCTTGAAAACCGGGTCTTTGAAAGTTCGCGCCGGAAAAGCCGTCGTCGGTGTACCAGCGCAGATTGGTAAAGCCGTTCTGCTTGGCGTAGGTTTCCAAAATCCGCTTTTGGTTGGAAATGGAATTGCTCTCGCCTTGCAACTCGTCCTCATGGGACAATCTCGGATAAAGGGCGGTAATGAGGTTTTGGGTGGCTTGTCTTAACATAAAATCCTCCGTTTCCGACAGCCAGCCCCACTATTCCGTGGTTTCATTGTACCACGGAATAGGGCGGGCTGTATAGCTGCAAAAGTGTAAAATCTGCTTCTTTATGATTTGTCAAATTGCTGATTTTTGTGTAGCGTTTTGTAGAGTTGCTTTCAGTAGAAAAGTTTATATCTGTGTGCTATACTTACTTTCAAAAGCGATTTCGATAGAGCGGGTGATAAAACATGAGTAGTTGGTTTACAACGGAAATAATCGACAAAGATACTTTTGCAATCAGTGAGTATCGGCATTGGGAAGAAACGCATTGCTATTTACTTTGTGGCACTAAGAAAGCCATATTGATTGATACGGGGTTAGGGGTGGCAAATATCAAAAAAGTAGTTGATAGTTTGACATCACTTCCAGTTACAGCCATAACAACACATACACACTGGGATCATATCGGCGGGCACAAATATTTTGATATTATCGCAGTCCACGAAGCAGAAAAAGATTGGTTATCTGGTAAATTTCCTATACCTTTGCAAGTGGTAAAAAGCAATCTTATGAGAAAACCATGCGATTTTCCCTCTGACTTCAAAATAGAGGAATATCAGATTTTTCAAGGAGTCCCGCAAATAATTTTACATGATAACGATTGCATTGATTTGGGGAATAGGAAATTGATAGTTCTTCATACGCCCGGGCATTCTCCGGGGCATTGCTGCTTCTATGAACCGGAAAGAAAATACTTGTATTCCGGTGATTTAATATACAAAGGGTGTCTTGACGCTTTTTATCCAACAACAGACCCACAACTTTTCTTTCAGTCCATAAGAAAATTGCAGTCTTTAGAAGTACAGCGAATTTTACCTGCACATCATCAACTTGCTATTCCCGCCGATATAATTAGCCGGATTGAAAAAGCCTTTTGCCAATTAGCAAAAGAGGGTAATTTAAAGCAAGGCTGCGGTGTATTTGATTTTGGTGATTTTCAAATCCATGTATGACCTTTACTCACACTCCAGCGGCCATGCTCCCCGGCATGGCCGCTTTCCTCATGCCCCGGTTCACGCCGGACAAGTCGGCTCCTGTGTAGCAGCGGCTTCCGCTTCCAGTACCCGCGCCATTTTGTCGGCGGCGGTGGTGGTAGTGTCTTTCTTGAAATAGCCGGACACGACAAGGACGGAATTGCCCATGCGGATTTCCGTCACGCAGTCGGGGCGGCGGGCTGTGCGGGTGTCGTGCTGCTTGTTATCTGCCATAGGCAATACTCCTTTCAGTCGGTAATCAGTTTCTTCATGCTCTCCATTTTCCGCTGCGCGGCTTCCTGCCGGAAGTTGTCGCCGGTAAAGCGTACCGGGACGCACATGGAAAGCAGGCGGTCATAAATCCGGGAATGGGCGGTGTCCTCCGGGTTCCGCAGGTCGTCCAGCGTGAGGTTGGTCGTGACGATCAGCGGCTTGCCGCTGCGGTAACGGCTGTCAATCACATTGAAAACCTGTTCCAGCCCGTACTCGGTGCCGCGCTCCATGCCGAAGTCGTCAAGGATAAGCAGCGGATAGCGGCAAAGGCGGGAAATGTACTCGTTGCGGTTCTCAAAGCTGGCGGCAAGGTCGTTGAGGATAAGGGCAAAATTCGTCATGTGGACGGGGATTTCTTTCTCCATGAGGGCGTTTGCGATACAGCCCGCAAGGTAGCTTTTCCCGGTTCCCACGCCGCCCCAGAACAGGCAGCCGATATTGTCGGTTCGCATATCCTCCCAATGCTCCACATACCGGCGGGCAATCCCGGCCTGCGGGTTCCTGCCGTTGTCGTTCTCAAAAGTCCAGTCCCGCATGGTGGGGTCGGTAAAGCCCCGGCGTTTCAGTTCCTCCACGGTGTCAAGGTGCCTGCGCCGCTTCTCGGCGGCCTCCCGTTCCTCGCGGGCGGCTCTCTGGCAGTCGCACTCTGCCAGGTGACGGTCACGGCCAAAGATAGCGGCTTTATCCGGCGCAAAATAGGCTTCTTTCGGCTTACGGCACTTGCCGCAGTACAGTAAACCGTCCTCGCCGGTGTAGTCCTCCGGCTCCGGGGTAACAGTCGTCATATTCTCCAAAACAGCGTTGATTTCGTTCTTCATAAACTCTCGCCCTCCTTGCATGAGTAGTCTGGTATGCCCTTTTTCGGGGCTTTCTTGGCTGCGTCCTCCTGCGCCCACTTGTAGATTGTGGCGGCATGGCTGCGGTATCGCTTGCCGCTGGACGCGATATGGCAGGATAGCCGGTCAATGTAGTAGTTCCATTTGTCGGGCAGGTCTGCTTTCAGCCCGTCCAGTTCTGATTGCGAAAGAAAGACATTTTCATACCGGCCATAGGCAGCGCGGGCGGGCTGTCCCGTATCTAACTCTCGCTCTCTCTCTTTTTCTATCTCTATCTCTTTCTCTATCTCTATCTCTGGTGGACAAATGTCCGCTTGATATGGTGGACAAATGTCCGCCCCGGCCTTTGGCAAGGCTTTCTGCTCCTGCAAAGCCAGCCTTGCCCGCCGTTTTCGCTCCCCCTCGGTAGAGGATTGGCCGATAAGCAGTTCGATGTTGCTCATATACAGCGCGCCGTTCTGTAACGGCTCCACAAGCCCCAGCTTCATAAAAATCTGCAAGGCTCGCTCTACGGTGCCGACTTGCTGGCGGGTAATGGTGGCAATCATCTGCGCGGTGTAGGGGATATTTTCATCAAGCTGCAACTTCCCGCCGTTTTTCAGCGATTTCAGGTACAGTTTCAAGAGAATGTTGGAATAGAGGATACCGTCCTGCATACTTTCCAGCAGTACGATAGCGTCCTCGTCAAAGTAATTCTCTTTCAGCTTGAGGTAGTAGTATTTTGGTTGTCTGACATGGTTCCTCCTTTGGGTGGATTTGGGGCGTTTATACGCATTTAGAACGGCGTTTCCGGGGGAAAAGGATAAATGTATCGCGCACCCTTTGACACCCACGAAAAAAGCCTTGATTTATGCGGGTTTGAAAGGCTCTAAAGCGTGACATTTATGCCTTTGTTTCCGCTTTCGCTCGGCGGCTTTGATTTTCTTCATGCGTCCGGCGCAGTCCGGGCAGTATTTTCCCCGGTTTGACTTGGGGACAAAGGCCGCGCCGCAGACGGCACATCGTTTCCGGCTCCCCCGATACAAGAGGGCGGCGGCCAGTTCCTCGTCAAGGGGCAGGACAGCCACACGGAACCACCGGCACATGAGAGAAAGGGAAATGCTCTGGACACACACGCAAGGCTCCCCGTCATCTAACAGCAGGCAGTTCCCCCCGTCGTAGTTACAGCACTCATGCACCAGCCGCCGCGCCCGCCGGTGCTGGCGGTAGTCCATGCGGGGCAGCTTATCGCTCATGGCTCTGCTCCTTTCTGCGGTGCGGCTCGCTCCGGCGCAAAATCTGGTCGATGTTCCGCTTGACGGTCTGCAACTCCGTGTACCGCTGCTTCTGTTCGTGGTAGGTGTTATACAGGCTGGATTTCTTGGAAACAAGCTGCTCGATCTCGTCCTGCAACGCTTTCCGGGCGGGCAGCTTGGTAATGCCATGCTCCCGGAAATACCGGGCGGCTGCGTCGACTATGATAAAATCGCTCTCATTTGCCTGCCGGTAGGCGGCGCGGGCTTTCTCGGATTTCTGCGCTTTCAGCCCGTCGCGGGCGGGCTTGGTCTTGGCATAGGCAAGTACCTGTTGCTGCAACTCCTTTTTCCCTTGTAGCTTTGTTTCCAGCGTTTTCAACTTGCCGCTGGTCTGGCGCATTTCCTGATAGGCGGTATCAACGGCGGCTTCTAACTGCTCCGGGGAAGTGAAGCCGTATTCCTGATACACATTCAGCGTCGCGGCCATTTGTTTGAGGTTGTGCATGGTCGCCCAGCGTTCATAGCCCCGGCCTTTGCCCTCGGCCATTTTCTGCTCAATGTCCACAAGCCGCTGCACACCGTCCTGTTTCGGGGCGGTTTGTGGGACTTTTGTGGGCTGTATGCCGGTTTTCCCATGCCGGGGGTATTCGGGTATGGCTGCGGGCTTTTCTGCGGCTCTGGCGGCGTTCTGCTCCAAAACGGCAAAGACAGCGGCGCGGTCAAAGTCGTCACCCAGCTTTCGGGCGGTAATGGGCTTTGTCCTGTCCGGCGTGAGATAGGATAGCCGCCCCCGGCTCTCCTTGACGGCCACGCCCTCCCGCAGCAGCAGAGAGGAAAAGTCCTCGAATGAGGTCGCCGCAGACAGCGCGGCGCGTATGGTCTGCCGCAGCTTCTCCTTGTTCGTTTCAAACTTGGTCTGCCGGGGCGTGATACCGTCTGCAATCATGGGGGCGTTCTGCTTGTCCAGCGCGGCCTGTCCCTTTTTCTGCGCCCAATACTCCCGGTCTGTGACGCGGTTCTTGCTGCCGTTCAAGAGGTCGATTTGGTAAAGCCCCTCCCGGTGGCACATTTCCATGACTTCGGACTTGAAGTAGCGCAAGGCAGCGTCGGTACAGCGGTGCTTGCAACCGGCTTTCGTGTCGGCTGGCCTGTCCATGTAGGGCAGGAACGGGACTTCCTCTATCCGCAGGCTGTTAATGACGATATGCACATGGATATTGCCGCTGTGGTTATGCCCGTCCGGGTGGGTACATACAAGGGCTTGGTGGCCGGGGAAATGCTCGGCGCAAAACTTCTCGCCCAATGCCTGCGCCCGGTCTACGGTCAAGCCATTGTCCGGGCCGTCCCGTGGGTCAAAGCTGATGATATAGTGGTGGCTTTTCACATCTTCCCGCCGCTGGTTTTTCCCATAGCGGAGATTTGCCCGCATACAGGCAACGGCAAAATCCTCCCCGCCGCAGTTCAGCGTGGACAGCCGGTAGTCCTCGCGGGGGATAAGCCTGTCGGTTTCATCAAGGACGGGCTTCATGGTGAACTCGTCATGCTCAAAAAGCAGGTATTGTTCGGCGGCTCCGTAGTCGGCGTTTTTAGAGTTGATATGCTTGAGTGTTGCCAACCGCGTCACCTACTTTCTGTAAGACTTCATACTTGAGGGCGGCAAGGTCGGCTATGGCAGCGCGTACCTCGCCGGACAGCGCATTGTAGGGTGCGCCGTACTCGTTCAGATACCGGGCAATCTGATTGAGGTTGCCGCCGATCCTGCCGTACTCGGCGGCCAGCTTCCCGACAGCGGAAAGCAGTTCATCATTGACCGCCGACACATGGATAACGGGGCGTATGGTAGTGCGCCGTATCGCCTGCCGGAGAAATTCCGACTGGCTGATACCATAGGGCGCAAGCCGCGCTGTGAAGTCGGCGTATTCATCTTCGGACAGCCGGGTTTTCACAACGCGGCTGCGGTGGGGTGTGTTGTATTTCTTTCGCATGGTCGTGACCTCCTTTCTTGCCGCATGAGCGCGGCGGGGATAAGCGGCGCAAGCCGCAAAGCAGGGTTTGGGGAAGGCACTCCCCAACAAGTTTCCCGCGAGGGGCAAAACCGCAGAATTGCGGATTTTGGCACCGTGGTAGAAACTTGCTCTAAAAAACTACCGCTTTCCTCGGCGGCTCTGGTTTGCGGATATACTGGCTTGCTCCACCAATATAGCGATTGCGGCGGCGTGTTCTGCCCGCTGTTCACCACTACAACGGTGAAAAGGGGGCGTTTTGGCAAACGCAGCGGAAATTTTTTTGTTTTCCCTGTCTGCTCCCTACAACAATCCGGCGGTGTGGTTTGCCAAAGATTTTTGAAAATGGGCGCAAAAAAAGCAGTAAACCTTTTCAAGATTTACTGCTTATCTGCCGCTGTGATGGGCGGCGGTATTAAATTGTCAGCCGTTTTTCAAATGGAACTTATCTGCAATCGCTTTCTTTCTGCTTTCCAATTCCTTTTCTGTAATCTTCCATAATCCTAATGCAATGATCTGCTATCTTTTGCATTCCGAGTTCTTCAAAAAAGGCAATTTGTATTTTCATCAGTTCTTCACAAACAGTCAACTTCTGCTCATCCATATTGCTAATAGCAAGCCATGGGAACGCTTTATATTTCTTAGTGTCCCCAATGAGAAAATTGTACCCTATCAACTCATTTTCACGGAAAACGAAATAGAATTGTGGGCCTGAACCTGGAACTGACTTTTCCATAATTTGCTGCATTGTTTTCACGCCGCCGTATGCCGGAAAAAAACCTATTCGCTCAAGAGCATTTAATATGTCAATCCTTTTATCTGTGGGTATGTCTCTATAATTGATAATCTGTTCCATTTGCTCTACTCTCATTGAAGTTTAATTTGTCAGGCTCTAATTATACAACTTTTCTGTTTAGCGGTCAAAGCGGAACTTCAACAGGCTTTCTATCAGTTGCCTGACGATATGCTCCTGCATATCCGTGTTAATCTGTCCGTCCATTTTCGCACAAGAGCGGATATATCCTGCATAATGGGATAGGACGGCGGCAACAGCTTCCGGGTCGCCCTCGCTTGCCTTAACGATTGTCTCATAGGGAAGTAGCTGGTTCATAGGACAAGCCCTCCAACTCTGCCCGTAGCCGCCGTAAAATCATCTGAATACGCCGCCCGGTTGTGTTGCCAGCCCGTCCATATCTCCGTCCAATCTCCCTATGCGTCAATCGTTGGAAGTAGTACAAGAAAATGATTTCCTGTTCCATCTGTGATAGTGCGGACAGGGCTGCGGCAAGCTCTGGACTTTCCAAAAGCACCATCTGACCACAGACGAAAAGCGGATAGCTGGTCATGCCGGATTGCTCCGCAAAGTATTTATCTGTGGTACTGAATGGATAGTGTTTTTCTTCTATCAGATATTCAAGCGAGATTTCCCGCTTGCGGTGGCTCCGTATGCTCCGGGCTGCGTCTATGGCAGCGTGGCGAATAACAGTCTTGCAAAAGGCATCGTGTGTATGCCGGATATGTTCTTGATACTTTTCGTGTTCGGTCATGGAAAATCCCCCTTTCTGAATAATGGCAGAGGGCGGCAGCATCTTGTGCTGTCGCCCTCTTGATTACCGAACAGCAAAGACGGGCGGGGCTGTCAACGGCGGCGCATTTGCGCCGTTCATCTTGACCGTTGACAGGCTCGGCTGGGTTTGCTATCTGCTCACGGCAATTCACTCTCATTGATAGGAATTGCTTCAAGTTCCGTATTCAAATTGTTCCAATAAGAGCCAATATCCGCACTTGTGAAATACTTAAAACCGCCTGCTTCTGACTTCAATTCGCCGTTTTTAACTCCATAGCAGGCGTAAATCAAATCGTAGCTTGTTCCATCTGAGAGGTTAAATCTAAAGCTGGTCACATCTGCTCCGGCAGTTTCCTCAGTTGTTTTGTCTTTTAAGGATAAGCCCTTGAACTTATCATACAGGGTCTTTATATCATTTTCAGCAACAACTACTTTCTTTTCTGCTGATGCAGGCACTCCGTCATAGTGGTACATTTCAACGCTTTCGACATCTTCAACCTCAAATGGGAAGTCGATTTTGACAGGCTCATAAGCAATGTTTATAGGTAACAGAAAGAGAGCTGCAAAAATTGCAATGATACAAAGAGCGATGGAAACGAGAACAGCAATCGTTATCTTTTTTCTGCCTCTCTGCTTTTCTTTTGCCTCATGGCGCATAATAACGCTTTCGCTTTCTTCGTGAAGAACATCTTCGTTCGTGTGAGAAAGCAATTTCTGATAAATTGCGTTACAGTCAGCACAGGCGTTCAAATGCTCTTTTACCATCTCTGCGCTTGCTTCGCTGCAAGCACCGTCAACATACAGCGGAAGAATATCTCGAACAATATCGCATTGTTTACTCATGCTTTTCATCCATCCTTTCTTGAATTTTTAGCTTTGCACGATGATAAGTAACTCTCGCCCATGATTCTGTTTTTCCAAAAATTGCAGCGATTTGTGAAAAAGATAGTTCCCCGAATACGCGAAGCTGAAAGACTTCTTTGTATGGTTCTTCCAAACGGTGAAGAACGAGGTGTATGCGGAACGCCATGTCAGAATCTGCAACTGAGTTCTCAACATTTTCATTTGATGGCAAGTCATTGATTTCACTCACATCAGCTACTCGCTGACGGCTTCGCATTTCATCATGGTAAAGGTTTTTTGCTATGGAGCAGAGCCATGTCAATTCATCTGACTTACCTTTGAATTGTGATGTTGTAGAAACAGCCTTATAGAATGTGTTCTGCGTGATTTCCTCTGCTATCTCACGATTTTTGGCAAGAGAAATAGTATACGAGTATACCTGTAAATAGTAGGCTTTATAGAGCTTTTCATAGTCCATACTTGTCATCACCTCCTTCAGCTTCATAGGTTAGACGGAGAAATCGGAATTTCGTTACAAAGAAGTTTGAAATTTTTATACCTTTACGCTACTCTTGCTTTCTGCGGACTATTGGTAGACGCGCATTAACGGCAAGTAAAGAGATTGCTGTGTCAGCTTGATATGTTCAAATGCTAATTAAGTATAGCATACAGCTATGAATTTTTCTATTGCGTTCCCCTGACTTCGGAATAGTGGCAGGGCTGGCTATCCTTGTTTTGCTTTGTGCTTCTCTACCGTACATGAGCATTGGAAGCAGGGTTGTCCTGGCCGTAACCTTCCAGAAGGTTGATAACGCCCCAGATACCAAGACCTGCGCCCAGGGCCACTACGAGAGTCTGCAAAACACCAACTGCGCTGTTGAAAAATTCCATAAAATAATCCTCCTAAAAAATGTTTTTGATTTCGGGTTAAGTTGTTGCTTCAATCTCGTACACATCGAAGGTGTCCGTGGGTTTTACCACGGTACGCTGCTTCTTCATGTACCGTTCCATGTCAAAGACATTTTTAGGGTCGGCGTCGGCCGTGTATCTGTAATTCGGGTGCCGGGTGAGGTCGTATTTGTCCGAAAGGAACGGGCGCACGCCCCGCAGCATGAAGATACACTTGCCGCCGTCCATCACTGCCAATTCGTCCTGGGTCATCAACTCCTTTCCTAATTTCTGATAACTGAGGCCGTGGGAAACCTGGCTGCCCCGGTTTTCAGACTGGTTATAGAGATCAATGGTCTCTTTTCCCAGCAGCTCCGAAATTTCCTTGAGCGTGGATTTCTCCTTGCCTCCCAAAAACAAGGTGCTGTCACAGTTTCCGACGATGGTATCTGCCGCGTCCTTGTAGATGGTCTTTAACTGACTCTGCGACTGCAAAATAATAGAAGCCGATATCTCACGGCTTCGGATGGTAGCAATTAGCTTATCAAAGTTCGGTATCTGGCCGAATAGCGATAGGTAAGCCTCTGGCGTTTCCACCTC